>DATNRE010000814.1:0-4998 GCA_036703685.1 Candidatus Obscuribacterales bacterium | reverse complement strand
AAATATTCCAGGGATGACCCCAGCTAATTCTGGGGATGTTCAATATTCTACTGCTTATATTCTCCTAAAGAATAAGTTTAAGATTAATATGTGGAAAAACTTGGCAGGGGTTGATCATGTCTTTGTCCTTGATTCTTCAGGAAATTGTTATTTTGCGGGTTATGTGGGATGGATTCATGCTCAAAAATTCTATCAAACCTTACAGCAAATTCGGAATGATTTTTCTGGGGTTTAAAGAGCGATCGCCTTTAATCTCATCTAATCCGAGAACCAATCTCAACCCAAAGTTGGAATTTTTAAACAAAATATTACAATACTTAAGCTGAAGACTTACCTTTTCCTGATAATTTCTTTCAGGGCGTGACCTTTGTTTTCGCTCCCTTGCCGTGATAGGTTAAAACAGGTAATATTAAAATCAGTGTTAGCTGATGCCTGCACTCCGCTTACACACCCTAGAATTGAGGTAAATTATGGAATCTGTTATTAAACTTTCGGCCTTGAATCCCCGTTCAATCGAAATTCGCTTAATTGAAGGTCGGGATGAGGCGTGTATTTGGGTGAATGAAGATTATTTTTCCTTAGTGACGGGGCAAAAACTTAATATTTCTTCTACTTCTAGCTTACAAGAAGGGGTTAATTTATTAAACTTGATGATTAAGACCTATCCGCTTAAAGAACGAATTATCAGAGGGTTATTTGGTCAAGATTGGTGTGGACGTTTTGAACTTTATATTGATGGAAAGTTACGAGGAACCTATAATCAAAATGGCGGTGAGCTTATGGGTTCTGGTAAATATACCGTTGCTAAAATTGAACTCAATATTGAAATTCGTCCTGAACTCACCCCAACCCCAACCCCAACCCCAACCCCTGATCCCATCAAAAAACAACTTTCAAGTATTATAAACAGATTAGAAAAAATTCGGGGTATGAATCCTACCAATTTCCAAAATGTAGGATATTCAACCACCTACATTACATTAGAGAATAATATAAAAATCAATGTTTGGAAAAACTTAGTAGAAGTTGATCATGTGTTTTTGATTGACCCGGCGGGAAATTGTTGTTTTGCGGGTTATGTGGGATGGGTTCGTCGTAAAAAATTCTATCGAGCTTTACAGCAAATTCGGAATGATTTCCCTAATATTTAATTAGTGATCGCTTAACATCTATTCATCCTGTAAAACCATCAAACTTCCTGTATAACACGCCACCCAAACCTGATTTGTTTGGGGATCAAAGGTAATTCCGATTGGGTTTAAATCCACCGTAATATTTTCAATAATTTCCATGGTTTCGGTGCGAACTTTACTCACCGTATGGGAATAGTAGTTGACTACATATAAATATTGATTATCTGCTGATAAAACCATACTGCGAGGCGCACTTCCAGTAAATATTTTGGTAATAATTTGTCCTGTTTTTGTGTCAATTTTTGCGACATGATCATCTCCATTAAGCGTCACATACAAATATTTTCCCGAAGTATCTAATACTAAATGACGCGGATATAATCCTACATTATCCATCCAATTAACGGTATAATCTTCTAAATTAACCACCGCAATATCGGAAGTTCCCATCACCGCAACATAAGCTATTTTTGAATTAGGATCAATTGCAATTCCTCGGGGAAATTGACCTAACGGAATCCGTTTAATTTCCTGGTTAGATTGGCTATCAATAATACTTAAATCTCCCGAACACCAATTACTAACTAAGACCCAACGATTATTAGGAGAAACGGCTACAAATTTAGGTACAGAACCCACTTTAATTACATTTGTAATCTCTAAAGTTTTGGTATTAATTTTATAGATAAAACTGGAATCAAATTGATCAGAAGGTTCACAGGTATCATAACCCGGGTTCGTAAATTCTGAACCAAACATTTCATAATTGCTGACATAGGCGGTGTTTCCATCGGAAGAAAAAGCTACTTCCACCGGAGAACCTTTATATTGAGGATCTTTAAATTGGGGATAACCATAATCCTTTAATTTAACTTGATCCTGAATTTTTTTAATTAAATTAAACTGACGATCATAAACATTAATAGTATGTTCATACATCATATTTTGGACAAAAAATAACCCATTTCCTGAATAAACAACGGATTTGGGTGTTAAATCTCCTTTAATTCTTTTCTGAAGTTTTAGTTTGGAATTTGAATTTTCATCTGTTGGCTTTAAAGTTTCAACTTGATGGTCGGGATAAAAGGTTTTATTGAATTGTGGATTTGTTTTTTTATTAATATTATGATTAATTTTAATAGCTTGATTATTTTGTGTTGAACTCGCTTGACTAAAGGTAACTAGAGATAGAACTAACAACAGTAAGGAACCTGTTATAAAACCCAATTTATGCTTTTTATTCCAACTTTTTCTGGGAAATGTGGAATCTAAAATCTGTTCCTGAACAGAGGTTTTTTCCACCGTAATCGGTTCTTCCTGAACAGTATCCTGTTCTGATTCAAGTCCTTTACTCATCTTTCCTCACACCTAATGATCTAAATTTGATTAGGGAATTTCCCCCTCACCCGGTTTCGTCGGGTTAGTTGAATAGTTTAACATTTCTTGACAATTTAGGCGAAGGCTAAAATTTAAAAGTTTAGGATAATCAATAGAATCAGGACTTACGCAAATTTGGGGATGTAACCCTAGATATAGTAGGGGTGATTCATGAATTACCCCTACTATTGATAGCGGTCATTTGTAAGTCCTGAGAATATTAGTGTAAACAATTACTTACGCACTCTGCTGTATAGTTTTAATCGTTTAAAGAAAATCACCCCTATCCAAATTAATAGCTGTAATTTTTTGTAAAATTGCTAGGTAGTTTCCATTAGAATTAAGTTGAATAATTGTATCCTGACTCCATTGATTTTGTCCTTGAGTAATCTTTAATTGTTCAAAGGTTAAACCTGGGGGTAATTCAATTTTATCTTCTGTTAGTTTAAAATCCGTAATTATATCCACTTCATTCAGAAGTTTTATTTCCAAATTATTACCAATTACAAACGCATCATTTCCGATATATCCGGTTAAGGTATCGACACCTTCTCCCCCATCTAAGCGATCATTTCCGAAGTCTCCCAATAGTTTATCATTTCCTTCTTTTCCATATAAACGATCATTTCCCTCTCCTCCAAATAGAATATCATCTCCTATTCCTCCGTCAATAAAATCGGTTCTATTTCCCCCAATTAGTACATCATTTCCGGCTTCTCCCATGAGACCATCAGCACCTTTTTGACCTAAAATTAGATCATTTCCTCCCTGACCCATTAACTCATCATTTCCGTCTCGTCCATAGATAATATCATCCATTTCTGAGCCTTGAATTTGATTGTCTTTGTCAGTTAAACCGATAATATTATCTGCATATAAATTGAGTTCTTCATCTACATTATCGTTATCTTCTATATTAAAAATTATCTGTTTTTCTAAGGCGTTATATCGACTATCTTCACTCTGAGCAATATGATTAATAGATAGGGTTTGTTCGCCTTCTATTGCTTGATCTTCGATCCCTTCTATGGTAATAATTTGGGGAATATTCCAATTATTGGGAGTAAAGGTAATAGTTTGCTGATCGGCTTTTACTTGTTCACCATAATTAATAGCGATCGCAACATCAGCCGTCGGTTCACTTTCTAAGACTACTTTATAGATATCAAACCCAAATCCCTCCCAAACTTCTGTGGTATTGACGGGTTGAATTAAACGGATATTAGCTGTTCCAGGTGGGAAAGATTTGTCATTTTCAGTAATATTAACGGTCAGAAAAGAAGTTTCTACTTGATCAATAAAAATAGGCGTTTTGCTATTATAATTATTATCAGAACTACTAATAGAATGTACTAGGGTGCTAGTATGAATTTCATCCTCAATGATGCTATCATCAATAGCAGTAGTAGTCACCAATTGGGGAAGATTCCAATTGTCCGGGGTAAAGGTTAATGTAATCGAGTTATCTTGTCCATTTCCTAAGTCAGTTTGACTATCCGGTTTAATCGTAAGGGTAACATTTGCTGTCGGTTGACTGGTTAGAATCACTTCATAAAAATCGGTGATTCCTGCTTCACTTACCTCCGTACTTCCTTGACTTTGATTGATTTCAACGGAGGCGGTATCATTATCATTAAGGGTGGTGGTAACATCGGGGAGTGTGACCTGAAGATATTGGGGATCGGTGGTATTGACGGTATGACGAATTGTGATCGTTTGGGAAGATTCTGCGATCGCATCATCAACGGTTTTCACTTCAATAGTTTGCGGTTGATTCCAATTATTTAGGTCAAAAGTTAGGGATGAAATGGGTTGTAATGGGTCTTCTGTTTCAAAATTAATAATCACAGGATTATTCGGTTTCGCACTTAAACCTATTTGATAGGTCGCATTTTCTTCCCCTTCTGTTAAAGTCAGAATAGTGGGATTTATCGAAATTTCTGCGAGAGAATCATTATCCTCAATTTCCACAAAAACCGAATTGATTGTTAATCCGTTATAATTAGGTTCAGGACTGGTGATTTGATGAGTAATAGTTGTATCGCGATCGCCTTGTAATTCTTGATCATCTACCACCTTTACTCGCACTGTTTGAGCAGTATTCCAATTATCTTTATCAAAAACAATATCTGGAATGGGTTCTATTTGTTCATCAGTATTAAAACTAATTGTAATCGGTTCTATCGGTTCTGTTGTTAAAATGATAGAATAATTATTATCACTTCCTTCTATGATTTGTAAAATATTCGGATCAATTAAAATATTAGCCGTATCATCATCAACATTAGTAATAGCAATATTTTCATCTGCTAACTGAGTATATTGACTGTTACTACTTTCAGCGACACTAGCAATAATAGAATAACTAATATCTCCATCTTGAATATCATCATCAACTCCGGTAACGGTAACAAGTTGAGGGGTACTCCAGGTAGTGGAATTAAAGGTAATATTGTTAGTTGATAAACTTCCTTCCGTGGTGTCATTA
>DATNRE010000813.1:0-15438 GCA_036703685.1 Candidatus Obscuribacterales bacterium | reverse complement strand
TGACGACGAGGTTGCCGATTCCGACGGGGTTGATTGGTCGGAGAATTTGCTAATTCCTCTTGTCCTGGGATGATTTCGCCCTTAAAGACCCAAACTTTAACGCCGAGAATACCGTAGATTGTCAGCGCCGTGCAGTAAGCGTAGTCAATATCGGCGCGGAGGTTATGTAGAGGAACTCTACCTTCCCTAGTCCATTCAGTCCGAGCAATTTCTGCCCCGTTCAACCGACCGCTAACCTGAATTTTGATCCCTTCAATTCCGGCTTTCTGAGCCCGGGTGATGGCTTGACGGACTACACGACGGAAGGAAACCCGTTTTTCCAGTTGTTGGGCGATGTACTCCGCAATCAGGGTGGCATCCGCATCAACTTTAGCAACTTCCACCACGTTGATCCGAATTTGGCGATTATTGCCGAGTTTTTTCTGGAGGCCCACACGCAGGGTTTCAATTCCTGCCCCCCCACGACCTACGACCACACCCGGTCTGGCGGTATGAATTTCTAGGTCAACTTGATCGGCTTTGCGTTCAATTCTGACTTTGGAAATTCCGGCATTGCTCAATTCCTTGCGAACATACTCCCGAATGGTATGGTCTTCCTGTAACAGTTCAGGATACTGTTTGGAATCCGCAAACCAACGAGATCGATGTTCTTGGGTAATTCCTAACCGAAACCCAATAGGATTAATTTTTTGTCCCATGTTTCAATTCTTTTTTAGAAAAGAGTTTAGAATGTCCTACTCAAGCTTTGTGCTGATTACTGTTCCCTACTCCGTGGCTGGAGCTACGGCAACAACAATATGACAAGTCGGCTTTCTAATTTGGTAGGCACGACCCTGGGCGCGAGGTCTAAACCGTTTAATGGTTGGCCCTTGATCCGCATAAGCCTGGGAAATCACTAAACTGGCTGGATCTAAACCAGAATTGTGTTCGGCGTTAGCCACCGCAGAGCGTAAAACTTTGAGAATTGGCTCACAAGACCGATAGGGCATGAATTCCAAAATAATCAAAGCTTCCCTGTAGGATCGTCCTCGAATCTGATCTAGGACTCGTCTTACTTTATGAGGTGACATCCGAATGTAACGAGCAATCGCCTTCACCTCGGCGCTAGTATCTATAGCCATAGTTCATCATGTCAGTCATTATGTATCCGCATCATTAGTTACCAGTGAAATAATATCGACTGTTAACTTTTAACGGCGGGCTTTTTTGTCACTTTTGGCGTGGCCTCGGAAGGTACGAGTTGGAGCAAATTCTCCTAATTTATGACCGACCATTTGCTCCGTCAGAAACACAGGAACGTGTTGTCTACCGTTATGGACAGCGATCGTATGACCCACCATTTGAGGAATAATCGTCGATGCTCTTGACCAGGTTTTAATCACCTGTTTTTCTCCTTTGGCATTGAGTTTTTCAACTTTGCTCAGGAGATGATCCGCCACAAAAGGGCCTTTTTTCAGTGAACGAGACATAGTTAATTTATTAACCGTTAAGGTGTCAAGGTGTTGCAGTGTTGACTGTTGACCGAATAAACTGTCAACGGCCAACTGACAACCTGATTAAGTTTGCCGTCCACCTTTACCCCGTTTCGAGGACTTCCGACGACGACGAACAATTAAAGCGGTACTGCGTTTTTTCTTGTTCCGAGTCTTCGCACCTAGGGCGGGTTTACCCCAAGGGGTAACAGGGCCAGAACGACCGATAGGAGCGCGTCCTTCACCACCACCATGGGGGTGATCCACCGGGTTCATGACACTACCGCGAACTTCAGGACGACGACCTTTCCAACGCTTACGACCGGCTTTCCCGATACTGATGTTGCGAGCATCAATATTACCTACCTGTCCAATGGTGGCGTAGCACTTAGCTGGGATTTTCCGTTGTTCACCCGAAGGTAACTTCAGGGTCACATAGTCCCCTTCTTTTGCCAGAACTTGGGCTGTAGTCCCGGCGGCTCGAACGATTTGTCCCCCTTTACCGGGAATCAATTCAACGTTATGCACGTCTGTCCCTAACGGAATTTTCGATAAGGGCAGGGCATTCCCGATCTCGATCGGAGCTTCTGGGCCAGAAACAATCATGGTTCCGACTTTGAGTCCTAACGGATGCAGGATGTAACGCTTTTCCCCATCGGTGTAATACACCAGGGCAATTCGAGCATTGCGGTTGGGATCGTACTCAATCTCCGCGACTTTGGCGAGGATTTCGTGCTTATCCCGACGAAAATCAACAATTCGATACAGCTTTTTGTGTCCGCCACCCCGATGACGGCAGGTAATCACGCCTCGGTTGTTTCTTCCCTTGTCCCGGTGTTTGGAAGTCGTTAAAGAACGTTCCGGTTCAGAGCGGGTAATTTCTGCAAAGTCAGAAACAGTATGTTGGCGAGTACCGGGAGTATAGGGTCGGTATGAACGAATTCCCATTATGTAATCCTTACTAATCAGTAATCAGTCATCAGTTATCAGTTATCAGTCAAGAAAAAATGCAAGATTTGATGTTTAATTCTCACAATATTTACTGTTTACTGATTACCAACAACTGACTCTACACCCCTGGGAATAAGACCTTCCGCAGAGGCTCCCCATCCTCTAGGGTGATAATTGCCCGTTTGTAGCCGGTTTTAAAGCCCACAAATTTACCGACCCGACGACGTTTACGAGGAGGAATATGGGTATTAACGGCTTTGACTTTCACGGGGAATAACAGTTCAATAGCTTGTTTGATCATCGGCTTAGTTGCGTGCCGATCAACATCAAAGGTGAACTGATTGATTTCCATTAACCTCGTGGCTTTTTCGGTCACAATCGGACGTTTCACCAAGTCAATTAGATCGCCGGGATCATGTTGCATCTCCGTAAACCTCCTGAATTTTGGCGAGTGCCGCGGCGGTTGTTACAATTCTGTCGGCAGCCAGGACATCATAAACATTCAAGCTATCAGACAAGCACATTCTCAACCGGGGAATGTTGCGACCGGACAAATAAATATTCGGTTGTTTCTCTGACAGCACCAAGAGAACTTTTGAGTCGGGTTCAATGCCCCAACGGGTCATTGCTGATACTAAGTCCTTGGTTTTGGGTCGAGAAAACTGATCCGCAAAGTCTTCTACCACAATCAAATCCTCAGCCCGGCTTTGAAAGGCGGTGCGTAGGGCTAACTGTCTTTCTTTGCGATTCATTTTCTGGGAATAGTCTCTGGGTTTTGGCCCAAAGATCACCCCGCCCCCTCGCCATAGCGGGGAACGAATAGAACCGGCTCTAGCGCGACCTGTGCCTTTTTGACGCCAGGGTTTACGACCGCCCCCCCGAACTTCCGCCCGGGTTTTGGTGCAGGCTGTGCCTTGACGAGCATTGGCTAGTTGCCGGACTACGGCTCTATGAACAATATGACTGGCATTTTCGGGGGATGCGACTTTTAGATCAAGGGTCGCTTGTCCTACGCTTTCACCCTGCCAATTTCGGACTACACAATCAACCATAGTTATCTCCTTGACTACTTACCACCGACGATATTAGCGGGGGCGATGCTCAACAAACCACCGGGCTTGCCAGGAACCGCTCCTTTGACTAATAGGAGGTTACGTTCAGGATCGATACGCACAACGATTAATTTCCGTGTGGTCACTTGGCTGGCTCCATACTGTCCGGCCATGCGTTTTCCAGGGTAAACACGGCCAGGTGTGGTTCCTGGGCCGATTGAACCGGGTTGACGATGGTTTTTAGAACCGTGGGCCATGGGGCCCCGTTTGAAGTTATGCCGTTTTTGATAACCGGAGAAGCCACGACCCATACTGGTTCCACTGACATCCACCAGTTGTCCCGGGGTGAAAATGTCAGCTTTGAGTTGTTGGCCTAATTGAAAAGATTCGGGTTCGCTGACCCGGTATTCTTTCAGGTGACGTACACAGGTGCCGCCGGATTTGGCTAAGTGTCCTTGTTCCGCATTGCTGAGATACTTATTGACCTCTTTGTCGGGAGTTTTTTTTGTATTAAGCTTGCGTTTGTTATCAGGAACTTCACCGTATCCCAGTTGGATGGCTGTGTAGCCGTCGGTTTGTTTGGTCTTAATCTGGGTCACAATGCAAGGCCCGGCTTGAATGACGGTGACAGGAATTGCTTTCCCGCTTTCCGCTTCAAAGACTTGCGTCATGCCAACCTTTGTGCCGAGGATACCTACAGACACTTAAACTAGCCTCTCTTTTCTAAGCATTACATTGACACTCACCGCCCTAAAAGTGCGGTAATTCCTGGGCTGAATCTTGCCTAATCACGACGATGCCGATTTTGGTCTTACAGTTTCATGTCTAGTCCGACTACACCTTTTACGGCAAGCACTCTGATGGACTACTCCCCCAGCGTAAATTTCCGTATGCCCTACGGTATTTAATGGCTTTGTACCCTTACAGTTTGGACTTACTTTGACACCATTGACTGCTAGGAATTATAAAATTAGGATCAACTTTTAGGAAGAATCCGCTTGCAACAGACAAACAAGACATTTTTGAAAATGGCTTGCTGAAGTTTAAACACACCAAAAACGTATCCCACCGTTAAAGGAGGATAAATTTTGGGGGAGTTTAGAACAGTTTCAGGCTATCAACAAGTTCTAAGCTGTTTGCGAATCGAGGAGAATCCTCGATACTGCCTTCTGTCGTCTTGGACTTGAGCAGTAAGCTACTCAGTATCCGTTGCTGACGTTTTTTAAACCCTGTGCAGATTATTTGGCTCGCGCCGAATTTGTTTAGGATTTAAAGTCAGTGGGCTGCTTTTTCCTTGCGGATTCAGCTTGACTGATTCACTTCTAATCACCTAAGTCTTTAGGGCGTACAACGTTAACGCGATGTCTTCACCGCCCCTGAAATTCGATGTTTTAGAAGCCTACAGCATTTGCCCGATTAGCGACAATTTTTAATTGTAGGGTAATTTTAACAATCTGTCAATCACTGCTCCAAATTTTGATCGAATTGCTCAGGGAAATTGGGGGAGTTGGGTTAAGCTCCAGATATTGACTAGCCTAACATCTGGGAGACAAAAAGGTTTCCAGGGGAGTTGAATGGTTTTCGGTGTGAAGTTAATCTGTGACAATATATTATTGTGTCGTGTCAGAATATTTGCAGCGAAGATTGAGCAAGATGCAGTTAAGAGGTTAATCACCAAGTTATGGCATTGATTACAACAGGAAGCAAGCTGATTAGGGATTTAGAAACATACAAGGCTTTAGGAATGTATGTTCCCCTCGAGGGTGGGTTTGAAGGCCGATATTGTCGTCGGTTGCGGGCCCATGGCTATACAACCTATAACCTAACCGCCAGAGGTTTAGGAGATTTAGCGGCTTATTTAACGGCGGTGCATGGGGTTCGTCCTGCCCATTTAGGGAAAAAAAGCAGTGGGAATGAAGCCGCGGTTGGCAATGTTTATTATGTTCCCCCCATTTTAAATACCCAGTTAGATCAACTTCCACCTAAGTCAAAAGGCTTGGTGCTATGGATCATTGAAGGTCATATTTTGTCGAGTCAAGAAATTGCGTTTCTGACTCAGTTACCCCAACAAGAACCTCGGGTCAAGTTGGTGGTAGAGATGGGTGGAGCGCGGGTTGTGCAGTGGACACCCCTGAAGGATATTGATGTAGCCGCTTGAACTATAGTTATCAGTTATCAGTTATCAGTTATCGGTTATCAGTTATCAGAAAATAAAATAAAGATTATTGTTGATTAACAAAAACCAATAACTGATTCATGACCAATAACTGATTACTGTTTACTAATCACTGATCATTGTGAACACTCATGAATCCCCTCTTACAGCCTTGCAACGAGGTCACTGGTTTAAACTGATCTGTGGAGCCAGTTATCAGCATTTGCCTGCTATCCGAAATTTAACCCTAGCCTACACCTTAGCCGGGGCGGACTGTATCGATGTGGCGGCTGATCCGGCGGTGATTAAAGTGGCTCAAGAAGCCTTAAACCAAGCTGAATTACTGGGTAAACAGGCTCAAAACCTGGGGTTTGACTATCGCTATCGTCCTTGGCTCATGGTCAGTCTCAATGATGGTGAAGACCCCCATTTTCGTAAGGCCCAGTTCGAGGCGACTGCTTGCCCCCAGAGTTGCTGGCGACCCTGTGAAACGGTTTGTCCCACGGGGGCGATCGCCTTTTCATCCCTCAAATCCGGTGTTATTGATCAACTGTGCTATGGTTGCGGACACTGTATCCCTATTTGTCCGGCTGATCTGATTTATGCTCGGTCTTATGTTTTTCGCCCCGATGAAATTGCACCCCTGGTGTTACAAACCGGGGTAGATGCCTTAGAAATTCATACTCAAGTGGGACGGGAAAGGGATTTTCAACGACTCTGGAATAGTATCCAACCCGATTTGGACAAACTCAAACTGGTGGCCATTAGTTGCCCTGACGGTGAGGGTGTGGTCGAATATCTAAAAACCCTATCTGAAATCATTACACCCTTAAATTGTCCCTTAATTTGGCAAACCGATGGCCGACCGATGAGTGGAGATATTGGGGCTGGGACAACTTTGGCAAGCGTGAAACTGTGCCAAAAAATTTTGGCGGCAAATTTGCCGGGCTATGTACAGCTTGCGGGTGGCACAAACGATTATACTGTAGCCAAGCTCAAATCCCTTGGGCTTTTACAGCCAACAGTTATAGATGCTCCTGTGCTTAACCCCGTTTTTCCAAATCCTGATCAACAAACTCAGACCATCGGTGGAAAACAGTTACGGTCAGTTAATTCTAGTCATTGGGTGGCGGGTGTCGCCTATGGAAGCTATGCCCGTGTTCTCTTGTCACCCCTGTTGGAACAGTTGGAATCCCAATTCACTCCCGAACCTCAAAGGGTGACTTTTCAACGGCAGGAAACCCCAACCGACAGCGCTCAACCTTCAAAGATCCTTGCCCCCATCGAGACGCGCCCTAGCCTATCTGCACTCGAAGCAAACCCGGATTTGCTCTGGCAAGCGGTTGGTAAAGCCTCAACCCTTGTCTCCCAACTGAAATCAGTTATCGGTGATCGGTAATCATTTATTAGTGTGAGATTTCTATTTAAAACCACTGATCACCCCTGAGTCTTAACTATTCAGATGCTGATTGCAGACAACTTAAAACAGATTCTTTTTTTGACTGATAACTAATAACTGTTTACTGATAAAAGTATGCAAATTACAGACGACCTGAACAAATTACTCTCCATTGTTCCCGATGAGATTCGGCAGAATTTGCAGCAGCATCCCCAACGAGACAGTCTGATTGAGATTGTGATGGATTTAGGGCGTCTTCCAGAAGCTCGTTTTCCCTCCAAAGCCGAATATCTCTCGGATGTCCCTGTCTCCTTGGACGATCTGGAACATTGTATTGTGCAGATTGGGGAATTTAGCGGGGATAACCGAGCCGGAATTGAGCAAACCCTACATCGAATTAGCGCAATTCGCAACCGGACGGGAAAGGTAATTGGTTTAACCTGCCGGGTGGGTCGAGCCATCTTTGGCAAAATTGGCATGATCCGAGATTTAGTGGAAACGGGTCAATCTATTCTCTTGCTGGGTCGTCCAGGGGTGGGAAAAACTACGGCATTGCGAGAAATTACCCGTGTGTTAGCCGATGAATTAGAAAAACGAGTAGTTATTATTGATACCTCTAACGAAATTGCCGGGGATGGAGATATCCCCCATCCGGCTATTGGGCGGGCGCGTCGGATGCAGGTGGCTCGTCCTGAACTGCAACATCAAGTCATGATTGAGGCTGTGGAGAACCATATGCCAGAGGTGATCGTGATTGATGAAATTGGCACAGAACTGGAGGCTTTGGCGGCGCGAACCATTGCCGAACGCGGGGTACAGTTGATTGGTACGGCCCACGGCAACCGGATTGAAAACTTAATGAAAAACCCCACCCTGGCCGATTTGATTGGGGGTATTCAAGCGGTGACATTAGGGGATGATGAGGCTCGACGTCGAGGTTCTCAAAAGACGGTCTTAGAACGCAAAGCCCCGCCGACCTTTGATGTGGCGGTGGAAATGTTGGAACAACAACGGTGGGTGGTACATGAATCCGTGGCAACTACCATTGATCATCTGTTACGGGGAATGCAGCCAATTTTGCAAGTCAGAACGATGAATGATGAGGGTGAGGTCGAAGTTTTTGAAGAACGATATACTCCCCTTTCCCCGGTGCCGAATTCTGGGCGCTCAACGATGAAATCCCGGGAACCCATGGCTACAATTCCTAGTGTTCGAGGGTTGCGCGGTTCGGGAAAAATGATGCCTTTACCGATAGAAAATCCGGCATCGGAATCTCAATATTTTGAACAACTCCTAGAACAGTCTTTTTCTGGGGTGATCCCTCTACACCCCGATGAGGAATTTCCCTTAATTCCTAAACTAGGGGACGGTTCACCGTTAAGTATTTATCCCTATGGGGTTCCCCGTCATCAAATTGAACAGGTGATTCAAATGTTATCTTTACCGGTGATCTTGACCAAGGATATTGATAGTGCGGATGTGGTATTGGCCTTGCGATCGCATATTAGAAATCAATCTAAAATCCGTCATGTGGCTAAAACTCGCCAAGTTCCGATTCATACGATAAAATCAGGAACAGCCCCTCAAATTGCCCGAGCCCTGCGACGTCTGTTACAAATGGAAGATCCCAGTACCCCAGAAATTGCGGATTTGAATTTGTTTGCAGCCAGTGGTTCTTCCGATGAAATCGAAGCGTTAGAAGAAGCCCGTTTAGCAGTGGAACAAATTGTGATCCCCAAAGGACAACCGGTGGAATTACTCCCTCGGTCTCCCCAAGTCAGAAAAATGCAGCATGAATTGGTGGAACATTATCGCCTGAAATCCAATAGTTTTGGGGAAGAACCCAACCGTCGTTTAAGAATTTATCCCGCCTAAGTCAGTAATCAGTTATCAGTTAACAGTCATCAGTTAACAGTTATAGGACTTACGCAGAAACCGGGTTTCTGAACGAGAAATCCAGATTTCATCCGCAAAATTAGGGTCAGAAACCCGGTTTCTTGGGTCTTGTGCGTAAGTCCTGAGTTATTAGTTAATAAGCCAATAGTTAATTAACTAATAACTAATAACTCTCAAACTGATGACTGATAACTCTTAAACTGTTAACTGATAACTGATAACTGATAACTGATTATTGTATGGAACCTGAATTAATCAAACTTTTTATTAATCTTATTACAAGTCAAACCGGGTTATTTATTCGTTTGCAGGACTACGGTATACTGGCTGAAAAAATCAAGATCAGAGTTAAATTTTTGAAATTGCCTCATCCTCAAGTTTACTTAAATTTATTAAGTAGGGATAGTTCCCAAAGTCGAGAGGAATGGAAACAATTAATTCCTTTAATTACAACAATAGAAACTTATTTTTTTAGAGATCAAGGTCAAATTAATCTTTTACGAAAGATTGTTTTACCCGAGTTAATTGCATCGCGGCAAAATACGAAAAGTCTCACCCTTTGGAGTGCCGGTTGTTCGACGGGAGAAGAACCCTATACCCTGTCTATTTTACTTCAACAGTTAATCCCCGACTGGAGCAGTTGGAATATTCAGATTCTGGGAACTGATGTGAATGAAGAAGCCTTAAAAAAAGCCAGTCAAGGCTTATATACCGCTTGGTCTTTCCGTATGGTTGACTTAGAACTGAGAAATAGATACTTTGTGCGACAAAGAGAGGATTGGAAAATTAATTCGTTAATTCAAAGTCCAGTGAAATTTTTTAATTTGAATTTAGTTAAAGATTCCTATTCTTATCCTGACTATACCCCGATTCAAGATGTGGATTTAATTATTTGTCGAAATGTTTTTGTCTATTTTGAAAAAGACTATATTAATCAAGTTGTTTCTAAGTTTTTTGATGTTTTAAAACCAGGAGGCTATTTAATTACGGGTCATGCGGAATTACAAGGGACAGAAAGCATTGAAAAATTTGAATCAAAAATTTATCCCGAGTCCATGATTTATCAACGACCAATAGGTTTATTAAAAGAATCGGTGACTGTGCCCAAAAACTTGATAGGTAATCCCGATCATCGTTGGGATAATTTATTGTATTCTGCTCGAAACCATCAGGAGCAATACCCAAAAATCAACAAACAGGACTATCATCAATCCGAAGTGGTGAAGTCACCGCAAAAAAGCCTAGAAGAAGCAAAAAGATATTTTAAAAATAAACAGTATCAAGCCGCCATTCAAAAAGCCGAACATTTTATTCAAACGCCTAATTATTATTTAAAAAATCCAGATTTGACCATCGCAGAAAAAAAAGAAAGAAATGAAAATCATAACCCAAAATCCGCCACTAAATTTGATGCTTATTATTTATTAGCACAGGCTTGGGCAAATCTAGGAGAATATGAAAAGGCTATATCTTACTGTACAAAAGCGATTGAAATAGATTCTTTATCTATCCTACCCTATTATTTACTCTTGCACATCGCTCAGGAACAGGAGGATTTAGTCGGGGCAAAATTATTGTCCAAACGAATCATTTATCTGCTGCCCTCCTCCATTCCAGCCTATCTGGAACTCGCATCAATTTATGAACAAGAAAAAGATCATACCAGAGCAGCTAAAATGTATAGTACAGCTTTATCTCTACTCAAATCCTTACCTCCGACCATGAGAATTGAACATTGGGAAGGAGTGATGGCTAAAGATTTAATTGTTTTTCTGGAAAATAAACATTTGGCTATTGACTGTTGACGATTAGCTGTTTACTGTGGACTGATAACTTTTTACTGATAATTGATTATGGCTTATTTAATTTTTACACTGAAGTCTATGTGTTATGCAATTATGGCTTCCGTGGTTGAAGAAATTTTTTTCCTACCCGAATTAACTCCAATTCCCTCCGCCCCGGCTGATTTAGTGGGTTTAATTAATTTGCGGGGGGACTTACTGCCCGTGATTGATTTAACCATTCGGTTAGGGTATCCTGAGCCGAATTATGCCGTATCAGATAGCGTGATTATCTTAAGATTTAATAAGATTAGACTCGGCATTATTGTTACTCAAGTTTCCGAAGTGAAAATGATTAATACCGATGCCATTAAAACTGAATTAGCGTATAATTTTCAACAGGAATTTGATCAGGTTCACCCGTCATATTATCTTCAAGGTGTGGCTCAAGTTGATGAACATTTGGTCATGATTTTAAATCCAGAAACCCTGATCCAATATATTAGTCACTCTCTCCCAGATTTTAATTTAGAGACAATAAATCTCGAAGATAATCAACCCCATATTCAGGGAGATGCCTCCAGACAACACACCCAGAGAAAAGTACAAAATTATATTTTCTCTCCCGATGCAACCCCAGAAGAACGCATAATTTTTCAAGAACGAGCTAAAAATTTAAGACGTTCTATTGATAACCAAGATTTTGCCGGGTTAGTTCCTTTAGCCGTGATTTGTTTAAATGGAGAATATTTTGGGGTTAACTTAGAAATTATCCGAGAATTTACAGACATTCATCATGTCACACCGATTCCTTGTACTCCCCCTCATATTGTGGGAAATATGAACTTACGCGGAGAAATATTAACCTTAGTGAATATTCGGGGTCTAGTGAATTTGCCTTTACAAACCTCCCAGGTATTCTCTAAGGCTATGATTGTTAAAATTAATGATATTGTGGCTGGAATTATAGTAGAAGGAATTTTTGATGTCATATACTTAAAAGAGTCGGAGATTAAAACCATTCCTACGGCGGTTCATCTCAAACAGGATGAATACTTACAGGGGACAGCCTTCTATCAAGATAAAATGATGAGTATTCTGAATGTAGCAAAAATCATGACTCAAGGGGAATTATTTGTTGATCAAGAAGTTTAATCTCCGAATTCAGATCCCTTTCACAAATTTTATAGTCAACCGGCAAAAATAATATGTTTAATGATTTAAAACTCAGGGAAAAATTACTTTTAGGATATAGCATACCTGTGCTTTTATTTATGGGACTAACAGGGTTAGTTTATGCCAATATCAATCAGGTATCTACGATTTTTAAAGAAGCTGAACGAGTTCAAGAAGTAATTTTGAAGGTAAACGCAATAGATCGGGGTTCCCAAGGGATGATTCGCAGCCTAAGAGGATACATCGGTCTAAAAAACCAAGACTTTATTAATGAATATAATGCCTCTTTAATTGCCTATCGAGAAGCCTCGAAAGCCCTAGAATCTTTGATTTATCGTCCCGAACAAAAACAACGGTTACAAACACTAAATAACTTAGTGAATCAGTATGATCAAATCAGTCAACAGGCTTTTTCACTAATCAATCAAGGAAAATTAACCGAAGCAATTCAAAAAGCCAAAATGGGGACTCAATATGTGGTAGATTTTGATCGGATTAGCACTGAATTTACGACGGCAGAAGCCAATATTTTAAATCAGGAAAGAACCAAAACAAAAGAAGCCCTAGAATCATTATTATATGTGCTAGTAATTGGAGCCTTTCTAATTTTAGTTACCGTTGTGATCATTGCTTTATTAATTTCGCTTAATATTAGCGGAACTATTCATCAAGCCACACAAGTTATAGCCACTTCTTCCACTGAAATTGCTGCCACCCTCGCAGAACAAGAACGAACTGCCAATCAACAGGCAAGTTCTGTGCATGAAACCACAACAACCATGGATGAATTGAGTGCCTCATCTCAATCAACCGCAGAACAAGCCGAGTCCGCAACCTATGGAGCCCGACAGGTTTTAGGATTAACAGAAGGAGGAAAACAAGCGGTTAATAGTACCTTAGAAGGAATGGAAAATCTTCAGCAAAAAGTTGAAGTAATTGCCCAACAAATTATCCGTTTAAGTGAACAAACTAACCAAATTGGCAATATTTCTGAATTGGTTAGTGATCTAGCTAATCAAACGAATATGTTAGCCCTAAATGCTGCGGTAGAAGCAGTTAGAGCCGGAGAACATGGCAAAGGATTTGCCGTTGTCGCCACTGAAATCAGAAAACTAGCGGATGAAAGCAAAAAATCTGCCTTTAGAATTAATACCCTGGTTGCTGATATTTTAACTGCAATTAATTCAACGGTAATGGCAACGGAAGAAGGAACAAAAACTGTGATATATAATGCAAAACTAACCCGAGAAACGGCGGATACTTTTACTGGGGTTTCCGAAGCGGTGAATAATGTGGTCTTGAATAATCAGCAAATTTCGCTTAATGTGAAGCAACAAGCGATCGCGATTGGACAGGTTTTAGATGCAATGAATGCTTTAAGTCAGGGCGTGGGTGAAACCGCTAATGGATTAAACCAAGCTAAAATAGGAATGGAAAAATTGAATGAAGTCGCGTTAAATCTAAATTCAATTGTTTAATCTAGCAATAGCACCGGAATATGTTAAAACTCAATGGTTTAAGGTACTGGATTATTACGGGTTATTTAATTCCAATTTTGCTCTCTTTATTAGTAGCTGGAATTGTATCCTCCCATGTTGAAAAAGTTCGGAGAACCACCCTAGAAGTCCAGACATCCGGTGATGCTATGCAAGCGATTAATAACTTGGCTTTAGCCACGAAAGACTTAACCATTGCTGCCCGGGGATATATTTTAGTTAAAAATCCTCAGTCCCGTGAGTTGTATAAAACTGCTGAATCTCTTTATCAACAGGCGTTAGTCGATGTTAAAATACTCATTCCCAATCCTGAAGTGATTCAAGATTTAGATAGTTTAACTACATCAGTATACCAATTAGAAGAATACTATTCCTCATTATTCCAATTAATTGATGATAATCGAGTTGAGCAAGCCTTGGAGATTTGGAAACAAGGAAAAGGCACGGAACTATCAACAACGGTTTTCGAGAAAACTCGAAAATTGATCGCCTTAGAAACTCAACAAGTAGAGGTATACCATCAACGGCAAAATGATGCTTTAGATCGCCTGATGAATACGGTTTGGAGTGGCACAGGAGCAATTATATTTTGTTCGGTTTTGTTGGGAATTGGAGTTATTACCCTGATCTTCAATCGAATTAATCAAGAGGCATCCCAAATTTTGCAAGCCTCCCAAGAATTAGTCAGTGTGATGGAATCTCAAGAACGAGTCACCGTGCAACAGGCGAGTTCCGTCAACCAAACCACAGCTAGTATGGATGAATTAGGTGCATCAAGTCGCCAATCCGCCGAACAAGCATCAACAGCCTCGGCCGGAGCCAATCAAGTTTTACTCTTAGCGGGTGGTTATCAAAAATTATCTATTGAAACCGAGAGTAGTCTAAGTTTGAAAATAAAAATGGAACAATTACAACAACAAATTATGCGTTTAAGTGAACACTTAGGACAAATTTATAGTATTACTAGTGTGGTTACGGATTTAGCCAGTCAAACCAATATGTTAGCCTTAAATGCTTCTGTAGAAGCAGCCAGAGCCGGAGATAATGGTAGAGGATTTGGGGTGGTAGCATCAGAAATTCGCAAACTCGCCGATCAAAGTCGCAGATCCGCCGAAAAAATTAGTTCGATTGTTACTGATATTCAAACCGCCGCTAATTTAACGGTTAGGGTGACAGAGGACGGATCAAAATCAGTTCGAGAGATTATTCAGGCGATTAATGATGTGGCGGTTAATTTACAACAAATTTCCCTGAATACCAAACAGCAATCAATTGCCGTGGAACAAGTGGTTGATGCAATGAATAACCTGAATTTTGTCTCAACAGAAATTGCAGCCAGTATTAACCAAACAAAACAAGGGGTGCAAAAGTTAAATGAAACCGCAAAAAATCTCCAAACTCTGGTTTAATCGTTCAAAATTGAATGCAAGTTACAGGATCAAAAACTTATGATGATTGAAGATGATGAACTCCGGGAAGTTTTTAAAACCGCCAGCGAAGAACATTTACAGAATTTGGATGAGGGATTATTGTATCTGGAAAAAAATCCCAATGATCCGGCTAAACTAGAAGAATTATTACGAGAAGCCCATAGCCTCAAAGGAGATGCGGGAATGTTAGGGGTTAAGGATGTTGCCACTTTAGCCCATCAAATTGAACATTTATTAGGCGGATTAAAACGTCAGGAAACGACTCTAACAGTGGATTTAGTAGATCGAATTTCCTATGGGATTGATGCGATTCGTCAGTTGGTTTATGCGGCGGTTACAGGAGAACCCTGTGAGATTAATGCTTTTCATAGTTTAGCCTATCTGATGGGAGCCAAACCCGAAACACCCACCAACGCAATTTCCGCCATACCGACCGTACCCCCCGAACCTGCTCCCCCTGCCCCCCCTGCTCCCCCTGCCTCCCCTGCCTCCCCTGCCCCCCCTGCCTCCCCTGCTCCCGAACCTGCTCCCCCTGCCGAACCTGCCCCTGCCGAACCAGATGACACAGCTATTCTGGTGACGACCGTGGCTGAGTCGGTGAATGCTACGGCTGCGGTGAAAACCGATCGG
>DATNRE010000812.1:0-10182 GCA_036703685.1 Candidatus Obscuribacterales bacterium | reverse complement strand
ATAACTGGAAAATCTCGCTTAATAGCTGCGGCTTCATTGGCTTCTTGGGCAACATATTGACCAAATAAAATCTCGGATTTTTTTAACGCTTCATCTAAGGTATTAGTTAAATAAATTCCTAATCGTTGTTTATGTTTAAATTGATAACCATAATTTTGCAATTGTAACCCTAATTTTAAATGGGCGATCGCATAGGGAGCCATTAATAATTCAAATCCATATAAACGATTAAATAAATGATCTTTAACGTTGTAAATTTTTGTGAAGCGATCGCAAATAATTTTCAAAATTCATGCTAATCATTCCCAAATTAATCCTAGTTTTTATATTTTCTCATAAAATTTTTATTCTTTCGATAAAATGATCTATAATAGAAAGAGGAACCAATTAGCATTGGGTTGGGGAGAAACTATCGCAATTATTGGTTTAACTATTGAGGTGAAAAGTCATTATATTTGGCGAGGGAATGGCCAAAAGCTGTAAAATTACAAAGTTGTAATCAAAACAGCATTCTTCTTGTAATTTTCATAGCCGTTAATATTACACAAGCTAAGTTGTTAGTTAGAGCTAACCCAAAATTTCAAAGTAGCAATCCCTGGATTTGGGGGTGTTGTTCGATTAGTTCAAATAAAAAAAGTAACTAGCAACTCAACTCAAAAACTTAATTAAGGGAGATTTTACTATGGCTATTGACACAGAATCAACACTTCTCAAAAATCCCCAAAATTCCCTAATTTCGGGAAATGTTCCCAATAATCAAGGGAATAACAAACCAGCTAATAATCAACCATTACCTCCGAATCAGGAAACTAAGGAAGAAACTAATAATCCGTTATTACCTCCGAATCAGGAAACTAACGAAGAAACGAATAATTCGCCATTACCTCCGAATCAAGGCAATAATAAACCATCTAATAATCCGTTATTGCCTCCAAATCAGGAAACTAACGAAGAAACGAATAATCCGTTATTGCCTCCAAATCAGGAAACTAACGAACAACCTAATAATCCGCCATTGCCTTCCAATCAAGATGATATTTTGACGGGAACTACTGGAAATGATTATTTAACAGGTTATCGAGGAAATGATGTCCTTGTGGGAAATTCTGGGGACGATGTTCTGTTAGGAGGACGGGGAATTGACTCCTTGACTGGCGACGATGGTAATGATTTATTAGATGGTGGGGGTGGTAAAGATTTTCTCACGGGTGGCGCTGGTGTTGATACCTTTGTATTGACAGGTAAATTTAGCTATCCTAACGCTAATTTTGTAGATTTTATTATGGATTTTCAACCTGGAACCGATCGCTTTTTGCTCAAAGGTGTTGAGGATATTTCTAATGTAAATATTGTTCAAGGTACTGGCATTTATGCTAATGATACTGTTGTCAATATTGGGAATACGGGAAAAATTTTAGCGATCTTAAAAGGAGTGGTATCTACAAATATTAATCCTTCCGATTTTACTCTGGGTTAACTATTTTTATCTCTCGATGATCAGACCTCTTGCAAAACTAACTAAAACCTGCATTATTCCGTTTATTCTAAATCAGGGTTTGAATAACTTTTGCAAGAGGTCTAATATGCAATTCGTCAATGTTGGCTACACATTCCCTATAAAAAAGCAGAGCCAGGGGATTATCTAATATTAAAAATATTCATGTTATGCTAATTTTTGAATTGCCCATTTTGCCCTAGCTCGAACGGCCAAAACTTCATCAATATTTGCTAGTTTTTGTAACTGTTCTTGAATTTTATCAAACCATTCCGGTTGAGTTTTGTCAATTGCTATTGCTAAACCCTCTAACCCAAAAATCCCCGCATATCTAACAATCCATTCGGGATCTTCTGCGGTTTTTTGTAATATTTTAAAAGTCTCCAATTGAGCATCAGCAAGTTGTTCAAAAGGTAATTTATCCCAATGAATATTCCCTAATCCTCTGGCGGCAGCCCGACGAACACTCAAAGCAAAATCACTCCCGGCGGATTCTAATAAAACCTCCAAACCCCGAGGATCACCAATCCCTGATAAGGCACGCACAGCCCAAGCCCTTGCCCCATAATTATAACCATCTAATTGTTCTAATAAAGGGATAACCGCAGGTTCACCCAACTGAGTTAATCCATCCACCGCAGCCACCGCAGCCCCAGGATTATTATAGCCTAAAACCTTAATTAATGTGGGAATTGCTGCAACAGAATTAGCTTGAGCCAAAGCGGAAACAGCATCTAATAACGCACTTGCAGAATCAGCTTTTTCCACGGCCTGAATTAATGTTTGTACAGTCATATTTTGAGTATTAGCTAATATTTTTTATAATAAAGAATCCATTAATTCCATCACTTCAATTGCTGATTCAGACAAACTAAAATCAGAAGTATCGGTTAATTGATGTTCTAAAACTCCTTTTAAGGCAATTAATTTTAAACTATTTTCTGCTAGGGTTTGGGCGATCGCTTTTGCCCCAGGTAAATATCCAATTGCCCCTAAGTCCATTAAAGCGGTGCGACGTAAGGTTAAATCCTTCCCTTTTAAAGCCTCTATTAACTGTTCTCCATAGCCCTGTTCTCCGGTTAATTGATACATTGCCCTTAATGCCGCATACCGAACTTTAGGGACAAAATGCTCTACAAACGGTTGAACAAACGGAATTGCAACGGTGGCTTTTAAACTGCCTAATGCTTCTAAAATCGCGTCATAGGGTTGAACTAAATAGGGTTTTCCAGGGACAAATTGAGCGACTTCTAATCCCCCGGCTAATAATTTTATTAAAGCCGGAACACAAGAATTATCCCCCAACTGTTCTAAGGATTGAGCCGCGGCTTCTCGCACATAAACATCAGCACAATCTAAGCATTCAATTAATGCGGATACAGCCCGTTTATCCCCTAATTTCCCTAAAGCTCGAGCCGCATTTCTGCGTAGGGGATAACCTCCTTCTTCGGTGCGATCGGATTCATCCTTTAAGGCTAAAATTAAGGCATCCACCGCCGCCGGTTCATTCACTCGAAAACGTCCTAACCACCAAGCCGCATAATAGCGACGTCCTAGTTCTTCATGGCGAAGATTAGCGATCGCCTGTTCGATAGTTAAAGATTCTTCCTCTTGAGTGCTATTATTTTCTGTTGATTCCAAGCCAAAATCCGCCATTATCTTAAAGGGTATTCTTTTTAACCCTATTGATCATAGCAGGAATCAGCAATCAAGGGGAAGTCCAGATTTAAGTTTAACTCAAGAATCTATGGGATTTTTCCGAGTTAAATTAAAATTCAAATTAATTTGATGAATTTCTAATTGAGTAATATATGTTAAAAGGGCATGAACTAGTACAACCACTCCTAACATTTCCATCACTTCTTCAACCGTGGTAATTAAGGCATAGCCGAGATTATCCTCTCCATGAATAAACTTGTAAGCTCCACCGATAACTTCTATGAAAATAGCACCACCCAGAAATACACAGACAGAAATCAAAAATAAACGCTTTGTAGATCGGGGCAGGTGCATAAAAAATCGGTAAAATATCACCATAAATATAGTCACCGCAATCCCACCTGGAATCACCCAAGCATTATGTAAAATCCCATTAACCCCTAGCTTATGAAGGGGTTTAGAGAGGTGTTCATGTAAAGTTAAAAGCTCATCAAAGGCAAGAAAGGTAAAGATCACAGAGAGTCCTTGCCAATAATAACGATAGTAATTTTTGGTATTCGTTTTGATGAAGGCAATAATCCCGAACAAGACTGAACAAAAGAAAAGAGCTAATGCGGAATATAGGGTGGGAAAGTTCTGTTCTTCATTCAGTGCGAACTTGCGAGAAAATAACTCTCGCCCCGGGAAATCCGGTAACAAATAAAGAGAAAGATGACCCACCAGTGACAATAGCGTCAAAATTCCTACAATCGTGAGTAGATATCGAGTAATTTTCCAGGGATAAATCGAGGCTTTTAATTTTATTATGCCTTGATCAACCCCATTTAAAGTATCCGAACGACCAACGACACTAGATTCCATAAAACACCTAGCCCAAATCATTGAATATTAAATCTTGAATTTGCTTGTGTAGATAACCCAGAATTAATCTAATTTTAACCCAACCTTAATCTACCCCAGCCTAGATGTCAAGAACGGGATCAAAATATAAATATTTTATTGGGAGAATAAAAAAGGGTTAGGCGTTTCGGATTTGAAACACCTAACCACAAATATGAATTTTTAAATTAAACTAACGTCTGTTTACTTGTTAAATTCAGTTTTGAACTTTGATCAACCTAATTAGAGAATAATAGTAATTATTCTGCTTCGGAGGTCAAAGGTTGAATACTCACAATTTTTGCACCCAGCCGCGTTAAACGCTGCATTTCTTGGTTCATGCGGTTGTAAGGAACAATAATAAATTGGCTGGCACTAGAACGAATAGAATAATCAGTTTTGTCGGTTTCATCCGATTGACGTAAACCCACAACTTCATAACGAAAGGAACGACTTCCCGATGGAGAAGTGGCTGATTGTCCAATTGCAATTTGACCTGACATCGTTTTGAATTAATCTAATAAAGTTGTACAAAAACAATAAACAGGGATTGCTCATTAGCTCCCCCTGAGTTTCAAAAAAAACCGTCCTAAACCGGCGTAATACTAGCGACTTTACCGCCTTGGCGTTGAATTTCTTGCAGCAACGGAGATAACTGTTCGTAAGCAACAATAAAGGATTTGCTGCTGCGACGAACTTTCGGATATTGACGCTGACGAATTCCAGCCACTTCAATCCGATAGCTCCGGCCCGATTGTCCTAAAACTCCGCCTGTGCTGAATCCCGTAGTCGGAACCACACCTTGACCGGAGGAACGATAAGACCAACCGTCACCACTACCCGAGGGGTTAAGAATGGGAGAAGTGCTGTTTTCACCGAGTTCTTTAGCCAAGCGAGAGCTATTACCCTCTAATTGAGAGCGATCGCTATTAGCATAACCACGATACAACCGGAAAATCCGAGTAAAGCCCACGGTTCTTTGTCCCCGTTGCACTTCAAAGGCGCGACAATAGGGCACCACATTTTCCCCGAAGCTTTCCAGGTATTCTACCGAATCAATATAGGAATCAATATCGGCATCATAGCCTTGGTTTTGGTATAAATCCAAGTGGAAAACCACTTCGGATTCATCATAGGGAGCGCGACCGAGTAAATGTTTGTGATTGAGTTCAATTACACGGGTTTGGAAATTCGGGTAGAAAAACTTGGTTTTGTACAGTTCTGATTTAGCAACCGAACGCACAAACTCCCGCACGCTGATACAACCATCAGTCAACAGAGATTCAGCACTTTTCAAGCGCTCGGAACTCATTAAATAATCATTACCCAGGAGTTGACGATAAACGGCACGAATCACCTGTTGAGCATCGTCCCGAGTCCAATCGGGTCGCAGTTCGACACGAGGTGTTTCCTGGAAAGCAGTAGTTCCTAGCCTAGATGCTGCTGTTGTAATAGCCACCTAAAATCCTCCTGTTATATTTACATCACTTAAGAATCAAGTTGCGATTGTAGCGTGCATTGATTCGCTGTTCAATGTTTGCGAGTCAGAGAACATCGGGTCTAAGCGTTCCTTTTTAATAGTCAGCTTCAACCCTAAATTCTCTGACACAAACTGGCATTAAAGTTGAAACCAATGAGATTATGCCAAAGTAATTCTCATCACCCGCCCCCCGGCGCGATTAATTCGCTGCAACTGAGTAGACAGTTGGTCATAGGGTACGGTATATTCAGTTTGGGTACGGCGCACTTGTGGCAAAGACTGTGTTGCTTTTTGCATGACAGTCAGGCGGTAGAGTTGTCCACGACTCCCGCCCGTCGTACCTGCTAGACTTTGACCATTCTCCGGGGTTTGAATCGGAGAAGACAAGTTCCGGCCTAGTTCCCAAGTTAAGCGACTTTGCTTTTGGTTTTGAGCGCGATCGCTACTGGCATACCCACGATACAGGGTAAACAAGCGGTTAAAACCCACGGTTTTCTGTCCGTCTTGAGTGGAAAATCCCCGATAATAGGGGACGATATTTTCCCCAAAGCTATCCAGATATTCTTGAGAGTCTAGGTAAGAATTGATTTCTGCTTCATAACCTTCGCTGATATAGAGATCGACGTGAAACGCAATCTCTGACTCATCGTAAGGGGCGCGACCGAGCAGATGTTTGTAATTTAGCTCGATAAAGCGAGTTTGAGAATTAGAGTAAAAAAACTTAGTCCGGTAAACCTCGGATAAAGCAATAGCTCTGACAAAATCCCGAACGGTAATTTGTCCTTGGCGCAGCAAAGATTCCGCGCTAGTGAGCCGCTCCCGCGACATCAGGTGTTCGTTGCCCATCACCTGACGATATGCCGCCACAATCACGGTTTGCACGTCTGCTTCCGTGTAGTTGGGGCGCAGTTCTACGGGTTTTGTTTCTTCAAAGGACCGGATACCAAGTCGGCTACCCTCAAGCAAGCCAACCATATCCTTATGCTCCGTAAGAGATTTTCAAAACAGACAAAAAAGAAAAACTTTGTTAATGTCAGACACCGACGGTAATAATTAAAGATGCTCCTAAGCGTTAAACAACCGTTAACCCAGTTGCTAACAGCTATTTACCGCTTAGGAGCATCAAGCGCGCTAAGTCTAGCTCAGAGCGTTGATAGCATAGTCGATGTAGGAGTTGGCTTCAACAGCTGCGTCGCCAGTCAGACCGTGGTTAGCTTTGATGTATTTCAGAGCTTCCACATACCAGCTGGGGGACAATTCAAAAGTCCGGTTGATTTCATCAACACCAGCAATCAGGTACTCGTCCATAGGGCCTGTACCACCAGCAATTAAGCAGTAGGTGACTTGACGGAGGTAGTAACCGATGTCACGAGCGCATTTAGCTTTACCACGTTCGGTAGAAGCGTAGTTAGGCCCTTGCATTTGGGTGGTGTAGGGAAATTTGTTATACACTGCTTGGGCAGCACCGCTGATCAGGCTGTCAGATTTGGCGGTCAAAGCTTTGGCGGCTTCTAAACCAGCTTTGGCTTGGCGGAAACGACCAAAAGCCACTTGGATTTCAGTGCTGCTCAGGAAACGGCCTTGAGAATCGGCGGTTGTTACTGCTTCAGTCAGGGGGGTTTTCATGCTTGAGTTATCTCCCTATGGGTTTACAAAGTTCAGGTACGGATTTGAAGTCGTTTAATTAGACTTCTATGGAGTTATGAAAATCTAATTTTTCAAAAATTAGGCGACAGCAGCGGCGGCGCGGTCGAAGTAGCTGGCGATTTCAGAAGCCAGGGCGCTACAATCGCCAGGAGTAACTCCTGCGGGATCGTTAACGATAGCCATAGCTGCATCTTTCATTTTGCCAACGCCAACGGCGACGGAAGCACCGGGAACGCCCAAGGCTAAGTAGGTTTCACGCAGACCGTTCAAGCAACGGTCATCAAGAACGCTAGCATCTCCAGCAAAAATTGCGTAGGTGACATAACGTAAAATAATTTCCATGTCGCGTAAGCAAGCAGCCATACGACGGTTGGTGTAAGCATTACCACCAGGAGCGATCAACTGGGATTGCTCATCGAACAAGGCACGGGCGGCATTGGTCACAATGGCGGAAGCATTACCGGTGATCCGGTTAACGGCATCTAAACGCTTGTTGCTTTCGGCAACCATTTGGCTCAGAGCATCGATTTGGCCGGCGCTTAACATTTCGCCACGGGTATCAGCTTGAGAAACCACCTTGGTAAAGGCATCAAACATGGATTAATCTCCTACTTGACTTGCTTAACTTTATTTTTGGTTCAGAGTGAAATGATGGGTCTTCCCGATCCTGACTCTTGAGAGTCTCTCTTGTTTGGCTACTGTTACTGTTTTCGCAGTAACTCTTGCCTCACTTAGAGGAACCTTAGAAATTGTACATCATTTTATGAAAGGACATTAAACTTTTTTAATCAAATGTTAATCAATTGTTGGGAGACTAACATTTGGTTGTTGTCTTTGCCCTTCAGATAATAGTTATACAACGCTATCGCAGTTTGTTGCGTTAAAATTTGTTAAGAACTGTATCTTTGATTAAGATTGCCGTTAGCATCCCCTGATTTTATTTAAGTAAAAATACTCATTTTGATTAAAATAATTAAGACCCTTGAACCCGTAAGTACCGAATAAAATGGGTTTTAGGAGATTGAAGTCTAAACAAGAGATTTTCGACTCAAAAATAGTCATTTCTCAAAAAAGCCCATCCCTACAAAGCCATGATCCCGTGTTATAGCGCTACGCATTACAGTTAGGACACTTTTGAGTTCTGAAACCTTTTCACTGCTTACTGTTGCCTGTTCCCTGTTGCCTGTTCCCTAGCGCGTAGCGCTATAACCTGGTTGCACCATTTCCCTATCCTTGCGTGACGCCAGCCTAAACTGTTAATATTGTTGATTATTCAGACAACTATGCAGTGTGAGTCTCCCCACTCACCTCATTCGTCCTCAATTCCTCCCCATGGTTCATATCAAGCGCGTCGAACTTACTAACTTTAAATCCTTTGGTGGTACAACGGCTGTGCCATTACTACCCGGGTTTACGGTCGTTTCTGGGCCCAATGGTTCCGGCAAATCTAATATTCTCGATGCGTTATTATTTGCCCTGGGGTTATCGTCTTCTAAGGGAATGCGGGCGGAACGTTTACCCGATCTGGTTAATAACGCCCAAAGCCGAAAGGGAACCGTTGAAACCCTGGTTACAGTTACCTTTGACCTCTCCGACTACGAGGGCGAACCCTTGGGGAGTGATAGCGAAGAAACCGATAACGGTTTATCCCCAGAAACTGAAACCGAAACCTCAGAGACGCCCCATGGCACGTCTCTACCGGGGGATGACCTATCGATCCCCAATTATGAACCCCCGTCAGAATGGACGGTTGCCCGAAAACTGCGGGTGACGAAACAGGGAACCTATACCTCGACTTATTATATTAATGGGGAAGCCTGTACCCAAACCGAACTCCACGAACAGTTAAACAAACTCAGAATTTATCCCGAAGGCTATAACGTGGTTTTACAGGGGGATGTGACGGGTATTATTACGATGAAACCCCGGGAACGTCGAGAAATTATTGATGAGTTGGCGGGGGTAGCTTCCTTTGACCGGAAAATTACCTTAGCCAAGGAAAAATTAGATGCGGTGAAGGATCGAGAAGAACGGAGCCGGATCGTAGAACAAGAATTAATGGCCCAACGCGATCGCCTAGACAAAGATCGGGCAAAAGCCGAAAAATATCAACAACTGCGGGAAGAATTTCAACAGAAAAGCCAGTGGGAAACCGTTCTTAATTATCAAACCCTGCAACAACAACAGGGACGTCTGCGGGAACAAATAGAAGCCGACGATCGCACCCTAACGGATCTCAACGAACAGCGCCAACACCAAGATCAGCAAATTCAAACTACATCTGTTCAACTCGAACAACTCAACGCCCTAGTAAAAGCTATGGGTGAAGAAGAACTCATTGCCCTCCAGTCTAGTTTAGCTACCCAAGAAGCCCAACAAAGTCAACTGCAAACCCGGTCTGCGGAACTAGAAACCGCCATCCAACAGACGATCACCCAAATTCACCAAACCGAACAGGAACTGCGCCAACAGTATCAAACCCTCGATGGTCTAGCCATTGAAAAAGATCAAGAAACCCTGAATTTAGACCAACGACAACGGGAGCGGGATACCCTACAAGCAACGGTGGAACGGGGGCGCGAAGCCACCACAGAAGTCGCACAACAGGCGGAAAGCTGGATGGTACAACAGACAGAACTGCACCGCCAAATTGAAACCTTGCAAAAAACCCTTGACCCCCATCGGACGGAACAGGCGCGACTGCGGGAACGGGCGGAACAACTGCAACGGCAACTTTCGGAACAACAACAGTCTATTACCACCTTGGCTCAGGAGTTATCGGAAAAAACCATAGCCCTGGAAACCGCGACCACTCGAAGGGATGGGACGGCTCAACGGGTAACGACCCTGACCCAACAGGTGACGGAAGTGGAAACGGAATTACAGGTGCAGCAGGAAACCCAAACCCGTCTATTACAGGAACAGCGGGAACGTCAGCGCAAACTGGATAAGTCCGAGGCGCAACATCAAGCACAACAGGAAGCGACGGGCAGTTATGCGACTAAAATTATCGCTCAGTCGG
>DATNRE010000811.1:0-5652 GCA_036703685.1 Candidatus Obscuribacterales bacterium | reverse complement strand
GGTAAAATCAACGTTTTTGACCTGGGCATCTTTGATCTCAGCTTGACTGAAATTAGCCGTTATCAGGTTTACTCCTTGGAATTTTACCCCGGTTAGGTCAGCATAGTTTAGATTGGCTTGACTGAGGTTAGCCTGGGTCAAGTTGGCGTAGGGTAAATAGGCACTGATTAAGTTAGCATGGGTTAAGTTGGCATGACTCAGATTAGCCCGAGGCATTTTCGTCCTGACATCGGCTTGGGTGAGGTCAGCACCGGTTAAATCGGCATCGCGTAAATTAGCGTTGGTTAAAGTAGCATAACTGAGGTTGGCTTCTTTTAAAATAGCTCCGCTCAAATCCGCCAAAGTTAAATTAGCATAACTGAGGTTAGTTTTTTCTAAATTTGCCCCTTGTAAATCGGCGTAATTAAAATCAAGATGACTTAAATCCATGCCCGCAAAGTCAAACAAAGGATCTAAGCCGATATTTTGGGCTTGCTGTAGAATATTACCGGGATTTTCTATTAAAAATTCTCGAAAAATAGCTTGATGCTGTTGATGATAGGATTCAACTTCTTCCCATTGTTCTAATTGTTCATAAATCAACTTTAAATGGTTAAAAGCATTGCCTTGACTTGGATAATTTTTGTGGGTTTTTGCCAGGATTAATTGTTCTTGATAAGTCTCAATTGCTAGTTCAAATTTTTCTTGCGTAGAATAGATTTTTCCTAATACTGATAAGGCCTGTTCTTCCGTGCGGGGATCTAAAAATTGACGAGCGAGGGCTAACCGTTGGTTTTGATATTCCAGGGCGTTAACATAGTCTCCTAAATTATAGGAAATGTTGCTCAGATTAATTAAAGCATTCATTTCACCTTTGGGATCTTGAATTTCTCGAGTGATCTCTAAGTGTTGTTGATAGCAATTGATTGCTAATTCCGGGCTTAACAGGACTTCATGTACGGCCCCTAAATTCCCCCAGGCTGCGCCTTCGCGTTTGCGATCCTTGAGATTTCGGTAAGCGTGAAGGGCTGCTTGCCAAGATGCTAAAGCGGCTTGATATTCTGTATTTTGATAGTGTAAAATCCCTTGCTGAAATAACTCGTTGGCTTGATCTAACATCTAAATCGTTTATGTGATGAATTATTTGATCCAGGTTAATCTAAATCCGTTAATTATGCAAGGGGTAATCTATTCTCCCTAACCCAGCTTTTTTCTGGGGATTTAGGGGGAATAGATAGGGGCAGTCATTAGGGGTTTTAGACTTTAGTTGCTTCTGATCAAGATGACTTCACCCCTACACAATATCAGGATTCCTCACCGTGACTTGATGTTCCGCTAAATAGGTCTTAATTTCTGCCACACTTAATTGACCATAATGCAATAAGGAGGCTAATAAAGCGGCTTCAGCTTTCCCTTGAGTTAGGGCTTGATAAATATGCTCACAAGTCCCCGCGCCTCCCGAGGCAATCACCGGAATTTCCACGGATTCGGCAATAGTTCGAGTTAATTCTAAATCATAGCCCGCCTGGGTTCCATCGGCATCCATACTGGTGATTAGAAGTTCTCCGGCACCTCTTTTTGTAACTTCTTTCGCCCAGGTTAGGGCATCAATTCCGGTATTTTCCCGACCGCCTCGCACATAAACATCCCAACCCGGATTATCAGGATTTGTGCGCCTACGGGCATCAATTGCTACTACAATACATTGCACCCCAAAGCGATCACTGGCTCGATTAATTAAGTCAGGATCACGCACGGCGGCGGAATTAATACTAACTTTATCTGCTCCGGCTCTTAATAAGTTTTTAATCATTTCTAAGTTTTGAATTCCGCCCCCCACTGTTAAGGGAATAAATACCTGTTCGGCGGTGCGATAAACCACATCAAAAATAATATCTCGGTCTTCGTGGGTGGCGGTGATATCCAGAAATACTAATTCATCGGCCCCAGCATCATTATAAGCCGCCGCTAATTCTACCGGATCACCAGCATCTTTTAAATCAACAAAATTAACCCCCTTTACCACTCGACCTGCTTTCACATCCAAACAAGGTAAAATTCGTTTTGCCAGCATAATAAATGTTCAAGATTAGGATACCAAAATCAAGGGTAATAATCCCTTTTTTAAGGTGATATTAATTATATAGCAGGGAATACCTAAATAGGGAATAGGTAATTAATCAGTGATTCAAACCGGATGACTAAAAAATGGCTGGAAGAAAGAAGGAGTTATAAGTCACAACAAATTAGGAGGCAAAAATGAGCTTTCGATTCATTCGTTATCGGTTTTTTAAAATGGGTTTATCTGTTATATTTGGTCTGATATTAACTTTGGGTTTAAATCCTAAAATTATGGCATTAACCGCCGGGGAGATTAACCAAATCAGTCAGTCGATTACGGTGTTAATTGAGGGGTTAAATCCTGGGTCGGGAGTAATTATTGCTAAAAATCAAAATACTTATTATGTATTAACAGCAAATCATGTTGTGAAAAGTCCCGATGAATATACGGTAATTACGGTTGATGGTGAACAATATCCGATTGACTACAATCAGGTAATTAAATTACCAGGAATTGATTTAGCTCTTATCCCTTTTACCAGTGATAAAATCTATACTATTGCTCGTCTGGCTGATTATAATTATGATAGCCAATCGGAATATATTTTTATTTCAGGATGGCCCGATTCTAAGTTATCTATTGCCGATCGCAGACGGGTATTTACGACGGGTTTATTAATTAGTGAAGCCGAAAAAAACTCTTTAATTAAAGAACCTTTTACCCGGGGATATGATTTATTCTATACTAATAGGACGCAGGTGGGAATGAGCGGATCTCCGATTTTAGATCGGGAGGGTCGAGTGATTGGAATTCATGGTCAATCGGAGGGGCAAATTTTTACGAATCCAGAGTTAGGATCGGTTTCTCGCGTAACATTAGGATATAGTGCGGGTATTCCCCTCCAAAAGTTTTTACAATCAGGAATTACCTTAAATTTAAACATTAGTAATCAACCTCCTAACCCCATGAATGCCCGGGAATTAAAATCGATTTATCAAGCCTTAAAACCCCAGGAATTTACAGGAGAATCAACGGCTTTAGATTGGTCAAATCGGGGGAATCAATTCTATCGATTAGAACAATGGCAAGAGGCTTTAAAAGCCTTTGATCAAGCTATAGCAATTCAATCTAATTTTCATCCCGCTTGGTATGGTAGGGGCAATAGTTTGGTACAGTTAAAACGGTATCAAGAAGCCCTTGAATCTTATTCTAGGACAACACAACTTCAGCGTGATTTTTATTTGGCTTGGCGAGAAAAGGGCAAGATTTTAATTAAACTAAAACAATATGAAGATGCTCTTTTAGTGTGGAATCAAATGTTAATCATTAAACCCGAGGATTATCAGATTTGGTATTTAAGGGGAAATTTATTGATGAATCATTTAAAACAGCATCAAGAAGCGATTCAATCCTATAACCGGGCGATTAATTTAAAACCAGATTTTGTTCCAGCTTTGATTAATCGAGGAATTGCTTATTATCAAATCCAAGATTATCAAGAGGCGATTCTCTCTTTTGATCAAGGGTTAAAACTAGATAATCAACAGGAAACTATTTGGCAATTACGGGGGGAAATATTAATGAAGTTGCAACTCTATTCCCAAGCTCTAACTTCAGCAGAAAAAGCGTTAAGTTTAGATGATCAAAATCCTCAACTCTGGATGTTAAAAGCTCAAATTTTAGCGCGGATGAAGCAATATCAAAATGCTAGGGTTTCGGCATTAATGGCGTTAAAGTTTAAGCCGAGCGATCGAGAAATTATAGGTTTTATTCGTTCTTTAAGTTCACCCAGTCGTTAGTATAGAAATGGGCAACGACCTATCAACCTAACAATAGTAACAAAGGAGAACGCTTGATGGAAACCAGACCCCCCTTACCGCCCTTTACCCTGGAAACCGCTACAGCTAAAGTCCAAGCCGCTGAGGATGCTTGGAATACCTGTGATCCCGAACGAGTTGCATTAGCTTATACAGAGGATTCCGTTTGGCGAAATCGGGCGGAATTTTTTACGGGACGGGAAAAGATTCGAGAATTTCTCACTCGCAAGTGGAATACGGAACTAGATTATCGTTTGAAAAAAGAGTTATGGAGTTTCACCGATAACCGAATTTCTGTTAAATTTGAGTATGAATATCGTACGGATTCCGGTAAATGGTATCGCGCCTATGGTAACGAACAATGGGAATTTGCTCCTAATGGGTTAATGCAGCGACGGGAAGCCAGTATTAACGATTTACCAATTCAGGAATCCGAACGTAAATTCCGTTAAAAAGTTATGGCACAGACGTGCCATGGCGCGTCTCTACGGCCCGGAAACAAATTTCGGGCTTCGGAGACTTAATATAATTCGGATAATTTATTGATTTAATACCCCTAAAACAGTATCATGAATAATCCCATTACTCACAATAATACCCCGATTTTCTAACATCTTAGGATTAGAGGCAAAATCCAAAGGTTTACCAAACATATCACTCACCCTTCCCCCCGCTTCTTCTACTACAATTGCCCCCGCCGCATGATCCCAAATATTCTCCCGATAATTAGGGGTTTTAGGAGAAGGAAGTCGCAAATATAACGCCGCTTTTCCAGACGCCACCGCCCCATATTTTGCCTGGGAATCCATCTTAACTGCTGGCGCCACAATTCCCACCGCTTTTGCTACAGCGTCCTGACGATCAATATCTCCGTGACTGGCTTCAATACTGCCAACAAATCGCAGATTTTCCATATCATTTTCAGCGACAACTTGAATCGGAATTTCTTCCCCAGTTGCCGGAATTAACATCGTTGATCCCTGTCCCCTAACCGCTACAAATAAGGCCCCAGATTGATGATTTTCCACGGGATAGGCGGGGCATCCCATCACCCCAACTTTCACCTCTCCATCCTCAATTAAAGCCAAAGCGATCGCATATTGATCCCGTCTTAAAAAGCCTTTTGTCCCATCAATTGGATCTAATGTCCAAAACCTTTTTTCAACTTTTCCATTCCCTTGATTAATCCAGTTTATAATCTGTTCTGAACTGGCATCGGGAATAATTTCTTGGACATATTCAGTAATTTTTGTTAAATTTTCTGCCATTTCTGGAGTTTGTAATTCCGTGGCGTCTTCTTCCCCGACTACCGAATCATTGGGGAATGCTTCTGCTAAAGCTTTACAAATAATTGCTTGAGAGCCATAATCAGCTACCGTCACCGGACTTTTATCAATTTTTTCCATCGCTTGGGGAATATTTTCCCGCACTCTTTCGCACAGTTTCCAGGCACTTAATGTGGCTGCAATAGCAATTTCTTTTTCTTTTTCGTAGGACATAAAAACTCCAATAATGAGTAATGGGTAATGGGTAATGGGTAATGAGTAATGGGTAATGGGTAATGGGTAATGGGTAATGGGTAATGGGTAATGGGTAATGGGTAATGGGTAATAGTCAACAATTATCGGAATGATAAATGCTTGTAGGGGCGGGTTTATCCCGATTTAGGTGATTCACAAAAATTGAACATAACCTACCCCTACAAATGATTACGGAATTACCCTTTATTATTTTAAACTATAAAATGTTAAAGCACAATTTCCATAGGTTTTTTCTCGACAAATTTCTAACTCT
>DATNRE010000810.1:0-3236 GCA_036703685.1 Candidatus Obscuribacterales bacterium | reverse complement strand
TCCACCATAGGCGAGTCTAGCATAAATAATTGTATTATTTGTATCTAAATCAATTGTAAAGGCTGCGGACACAATACTAATATCATCGGTTCCCCGTTTTCCGACTTTATAGGATTGACTAAAACGCCTAATAGCATTTTTAGTAATAGTTTTAGGCATAATAATGGAAACAATTACTTCTTGGGATTGTAATTGAGTTTGACGATAACCCTTAAAAAATTCATTGATAGAAATTATTCGTTCTCCGGTTAAACTTTCTAACCGGATTTTAGCATCTAAAGATAATAAAACCGGGGCTAAATCTCCAATAGGAGAAGCTGTAGCAATATTGCCTCCAATAGTAGCCCGGTTACGAATTTGTTTCCCCGCAAACCAACCTAACATTTCATCTAAACTCGGGAATATTCCCTTTAATTGTTCTTGAATATAACTCAAAGGAATAGCCGCGCCGATTTCTATAGTCTCTGAATTATGTTGAATTTGTTGGAGTTCTGCAACGGATTCTAAAGAAATTAGGGTGGGAAATTCTTGGCGATGATGACTGATTTCTAAGCCTAAATCCGTTCCCCCTGCAATTAATTGAGCTTGGGGATATTCTTGTAAAAGATTGAAAACTTCTGAGAGTTGAATCGGACGGAAAAACTGTTGACAAGGAGTAATATATTGGATAGAATTAAGTTGTAAATCAATCTCTTGTAAACGTTGACTAAACTGATCGTTAGGATGGGAATTGTTAACGGCTTCTGCGGCTTTCATAATCGGTAAATATCCCGTACATCGACATAAATTCCCTTCTAAAGATTGATCATCAACCTGACCCTGATAATACGCAGCAAATAAACTCATAATAAACCCCGGGGTACAATAGCCACATTGGGAACCCCCCAAGCTAACCATCGCTTCTTGTACCGGATGCAGGCTGTTTTTCCCCACACCTTCGACGGTAATTATTTCCCGCCCCGCCATCGTTGCTAGGGGAATTAAACAACTATTTATTGCTAGATATTGGGGTTGTCCGTCCGTCCCCTGACCAATAACCGCAACGGTACAAGCACCACAGTCTCCATCCCCGCAACCTTCTTTTGTTCCCACCCGTCCACTACTGCGCAAATATTCTAATAGGGTGAGGGTGGGAGAAAGGTCTTGAATATCGACTTTTTGATTATTAATTATTAGGCTAAAGGTGTTATTTTGCATAAGCTCAAGAAGAAATATTAAAAATAAGCTCAATTCTAGCTCAAATTAGAGGGATTATCTAATACCCTAAACGTGAATTATTCCCTATTCCCTATTCCCTATTCCCTATTCCCTATTCCCTGTTCCCTGTTCCCTGTTCCCTACAATTTCAAAAATACCAAACCACTATATAAATGAAAAGCATTATCCCAAACACTTTCGGATTTTCGAGATAAATCAATATGGGGTTTAATCCGACCGAGAAATTGAGTATAATCTAATGTGGTTTCAGCAAAGGGTGTAAACTCAGACCAGAGTTGAGCATGAGTTAACAATAAATTTAACTGTTCTTTTAACAAATTCCAATGAATTCTATTAGTATTTTGGGAAGCGGGCACGGTTTCCGGGGAAAATTGACTAAAATCAACTCCTTGCTTAAAATCATAATTTTGGTCACAAAGTCTGAGAATACAACCCCGTTTAGGCAAGTGTAAATCATAGATTTGAGCATAATCTTGAGTGGTTTCTTTATGGCGAAATCGTTCGGATTTAGGACGACGGGGATCATAATCTAAGGACTCTACAAATATAGGTAATAATCCCTCAACTCGTCGGGTCACTTCCTGCCAATTAAAAGTCATAGACCCTAATTGATCCTGTTCATTTTGACAAATAATAGTCGGTTGTGGAGATAAACTTTGAATCGATTGTATCCGAAAAACCTGGAGTTTTTGAATCTCTGTTAAAGCCACCCAAAATACCGGAATTCCGGCTTCTAACATTTCCTGACCATAAACCTTTAATTCTCCCATTTCCCCAGTTTTATACAGACGCCAACCCCGACTTTGTAGCTGCATTCGGGCGGTATAGGGATCGGTTTTTAACATTCGGGCTAGGGTTTGGGCCGCGATTTGTTTTTTTTCTGGGGCTAAAGGTTCTAAAATTAAAATCCCTAATTCTTGATTTTTCGGGTCAGCTTTAGCTTGAATAATTGCGTCTTGACGTCGATTTTGTTCAATATCTTCAATTCTTTGTAAACCCTGACGCGCCTGGGAGACAATTTTAGGGTTTGTCGCATCTTTAAGTAATTTTCGATAAACCTTTTCGGCGGTTTCTAATTTATCAGTCCCTTCATACCAACGCCCAGCATACAACTGTACCCAAAAATTCTGGGGTTCTTGTTTTTGCAGTTGCTTGAGGAGTTTGGCGGCTTGGCGGTAGTCCTGACGGTCTAGGGCTTCGGCGACTTCTTCAAGTTCTTTCATAGTTTTACCTCTTGCCGTAATGTTATTATGCCATTTCTTTCCTAATAAAATCACCTCCTTTGCAATTAACAAAGAAGGTGAAAGTTAAGACGGTTAAATCAGTTTATTGGGGGCAAACGGAAATATTATTAGCGTTCAGAACAACTGTTCCAGCGCTTTGCTGTTGGATTAACACGGGGTTGCCTGTATCAGTTTTGATGATTAAAGGACTTAAAGTCAGACATCCTTGAACCAATTCGCCCCATTCTTCGACTTTGCGAGTATATTCAGCCCGAATCCGGGGAACATCGTCTAAGGTAATACCGTTGGGGATCGGAGGTAAGTTAGGGATAAACACCGTATCGGTAATCACCGCATCACTGGTGATGCTGGTATCAACCCCTAAGTCATACATAATCGGAAACTTGAAGGCCGCAGGTAGGCTTCTATCGGGGAAACCCAGGTCGGGTAAACTATAATAAATGGGGGGTTCAACCCGTCCGAGATCGGGATCTTTGGGTTGATATTTGTAGTCAAAGTCAGAGGGCGCCACAGGTGTCCCAACCGGATTTTGAGCGACAGCAGGTAACTGTGAAGCTACTGCGATTAGGGCGCATAGGCCACCAACCAGTTTAGAATTCATGGTTTTCATCTCCTCAATCTCACCAACGTAAAAATTAACGAACTCTGGATTTGACATCCTCCCCGCCGTAAACGGACGGGGATTCCTCACCACGCCACCTTTTTAGGATGGTCGCCGAATGGGGTTGACGCTTCGCAGACCGTTGCTACTTTAAAAGTAGTCTTACACTGTCT
>DATNRE010000809.1:0-6504 GCA_036703685.1 Candidatus Obscuribacterales bacterium | reverse complement strand
TACACCCATCTTTTTGAGGTGGTGCAACCCCGAATTCAGGGAATTCATCGACGGGAACTACGTTTACCCTATGTTGAAGAAGCCCGTTTAACCTTAGCTTGGATAGGGCCAGGGGTGGAAAAATTAAGACAGGCCTATGGGCTAGATTTGCTTTCTTCGGTAATTGCGTCAGGAAGAACCTCTCGATTAGTCCAACAATTGCGGGAAAAACTGCAACTTGTCCATGATATTTCTAGTGACTTTTCCTTGCAACAAGAGTCCAGCTTATTTACGATTAGTGCTTTATTAGAACCTAGACATTTGGAAAAAGTAGAAGCCTTGATTTGTGAAGAAATTAATCAGTTAAGAAATCAGCTAATTTCAGAATCAGAATTGAGGAGAAGTCAACGGTTTCTCTGTAATGACTATGCGTTTTCAACGGAGACCCCCGGACAATTAGCGGGATTATATGGATATTATTTTACCGTAGCAGAACCGGAGATATCAGTAACTTATCCGGCTCAAATACAATCTTTTGACACTTTAGAATTGCAAGCTGTTTTAAAGGAACTGCTGAATTTAGAAAATTATGCCGTGATGGTGGTTCAATCCTAGGATTTAAAGATTAACCTATTGATTTTGTTGATCCTTAAATCCTAATTGGGTTTACCACTTTAACATATTAAATTCTTCCATATCTATGGTATCCCGGTTGCGATAAATCGCTAAAACAATAGCTAAACCGACGGCCGCTTCCGCCGCCGCCACGGTAATAACAAACACGGTGAAGACTTGACCCCTAATATTGGCAGAATCTAAAAAATTAGAAAATGCCATGAGGTTCAAGTTTACCGCATTTAATAACAATTCAATCGACATTAAAACTCGAACGGCGTTACGGCTGGTAATTAACCCATAGATTCCAATACAAAACAGAGCCGCCGCTATTAATAAAAAATACTCCAGTTGTAATTGCATAACTCTCTATTTTTCTCCGATTTTATTTTAATTCAAAAGTAGGGAACAGGGAACAGGGAACAGGGAATAGAAAAAGTTTACCTCCCGGTGCTCCCCTACTCCCCTACTCCTGGCTGGCGATCGCTGGCCACGGAAATCAACTCGCGAGGACGTTCCTGTAACGTTAAAACCGGAGGTTCACTTTTTTGGGTGGGTACAAGATCAGAAATATAATCTCGACGAGCTAGAATAATAGCCCCCACCATTGCCATTAATAAAAACACCGAGGCTAATTCAAACGGTAATAGGAAATCACTAAAAAAGTGTTGCCCAATTACAGTAACTGAACCGCCCACGGGTTCAACAACCGGAGTAATTAACCAAGAAGTCGATAAGACCATGGTTCCTAACAGGGCAAATAATCCCCCACAGACAATGGCGGTTGCCCCCTTACGCAGCCAATTTAAAGGTAGTTCTTTAAAGGTTTCTCTCTTGTTGACTAACATAATCCCGAACAGGATCAGAACATTCACCGAACCCACATAAATTAAAACCTGGGCGGCGGCGACAAAATCAGCATTCAGGAGGATATATAATCCCGCCATGCTAATAAATACACCCCCGAGTAAAAACGCAGAGTAGACGATATTTTTGAGTAGCACGACACCTAAAGCTGTGCCAATCATCATCACGGCTAATAAGCCAAATGCAACAATTTGAACCCCTTCTGCTAAATTCACAATTTCATCCTTATCAGTAATCAGTTTAATCAGTTTAATCAGTTTAATCAGTCATCAGTCATCAGTTATAGCGCTACGCATTACAGTTAGGACACTTTTGAGTTCTGAAACCTTTTCACTGCTTACTGTTCCCTGTTCCCTGTTCCCTGTTCCCTGTTCCCTAGCGCTATACCAGTTATCAGTGGTTAGGCATCTGATGCACTCGCGTTATTCCTGATTGCCTTTTGACTGTTGTTCAATAATCGATTCTGGGCGTAACCCGGGTCTAACGGCCGTTTCCGGTAAATCATGGGGGTCAATTTCCCCGGCGGGTAAATAAGCGAACTCCCGCAACGGTGTGACCATGGGATCATTGGTCACCTTATAGGGTAAACGTCCGAGGGCCACGTTGTCATAGTTCAACTCATGACGGTCATAGGCGGCTAATTCATATTCCTCCGTCATCGAGAGGCAATTGGTGGGGCAGTATTCCACACAGTTTCCACAGAAAATACAGACCCCAAAATCAATACTGTAGTGTTTAAGCTGCTTTTTCTTGGTTTCCTTGTTATAGTTCCAATCGACAACGGGCAAATTGATCGGACAGACCCGAACACAAACCTCGCAGGAGATACATTTATCAAATTCAAAATGAATCCGTCCCCGAAACCGTTCAGAAGGAATCAATTTTTCGTAGGGGTACTGAACGGTAATGGGGCGACGACGCATATGATCAAACGTAACCGCAAGCCCCTGGCCGATATATTTTGCGGATTGAAAGGTTTCTTTCGCGTAATCGGTGACTTGGTTCAGAAACTTGAGCATGATGTCTCCCTCTAACAGTTATCAGTAAACGGTAATCAGTTATCAGTCAAGAAAAAAATCAGTTTTAAGTGATCTGCAATCAGTAGATCAGACGGGCGTGGTTAATCAGTGGCTGTCAAATTAAAATCTTACACTGATTACCGATAACTGATTACTGATAACTGCTACTCGCTTTATCCACCAAAAGCAACGGGGAACACTAACTTGAGTGCCGCCGTTAATAGTAAATTGACTAAGCCCACGGGTAGTAGGAATTTCCAGCCCAGATTTAACAGTTGGTCAATCCGAACCCGAGGCAATGTCCACCGGAGTAGAACCGCCGTAAACACTAATAGATAGGCTTTTAAAACCGTCATGGTGATGCCTAACATCGCCAAAATCACCTGTAACCAGGGTGTGGTTTCACTCAATCCCAAGACCCGGACAACTACATCTAAAGGAATCGGGAAATCCCAACCGCCCAAATATAAAACCGCCACGATCAGAGCCGACAGTACCAAGTTGACATAAGACGCTAAATAATACAGGGCAAACTTCATCCCCGAATATTCGGTCTGATAACCGGCCACCAGTTCTTCCTCGGCTTCCGGTAAGTCAAAGGGTAAGCGTTCACACTCAGCTAGGGCGGCAATCCAGAAGATCAGGAAGCCCACGGGTTGACGCCAGATATTCCACCCGAGAATGCCATAGCCCGACTGCTGATTCACGATATCCAAGGTACTCATACTATTGGAGATCATCACCACGGCCAGAACCGCTAAGGCCAGGGGAATTTCATAGCTAATCGATTGGGCGACGGCTCGTAACCCTCCTAATAAAGAATATTTATTATTAGAGGCATAACCCGACATTAACAACCCAATCGGCTGAATACTCGAAAGGGCAATCCAGAGAAAAATGGCGGTACTTAAATCCGTAATCACCATGTTTTGTCCAAAGGGGACAATTAAATAGGACAAAAACACGGGAATCGATACAATAATTGGCCCCAAGGTAAATAACCAGGGGTCGGCATTAAAGGGAATCGTATCTTCTTTAAAGAGTAATTTCAAACCATCGGCCACCGGGGCTAAGATCCCCATCGGGCCCATATATTCAGGGCCAATGCGCTGTTGGGCGGCGGCGGAAATTTTTCGTTCTAGCCATACCGTGCCTAAAACACCCACGGTGGCAGAGACAATCATTAATCCCATGGGTAGAGGGAGCCAAAACAATTTGGCCGTCTCTAACGTTAGGCCCAGACCTGTGAGGCCCTCTACAAAACTTGCTTGTAAATCAATTCCTGGATTCATGAAATCAGTTATCAGTTATCAAGTAATCGGTCAATCCGTATAATCAGCGATTAATCTTTGCCGTAAACCAGTATAGCGTTTGACTGCCCGGAAAACCTTAGCCTGATCAGGTGAAAATTCACTTTGAATAGGCCGATAAAAAGGGTTTATAGGGTTTCTCCTTCTAGGTTAATTGCACAGGTGCGTTCATGAATCGGAACATAGGTTTCATTGTGGGAACCGGTATAGATTTGAGTGGGACGGAAGATCCGGTTTTTGGTGATTTGTTCTTTCCAGTGGGCTAACCAACCTGAAACCCGGGCGATCGCAAAAATCGGGGTAAATAGATCGGAGGGAATATCTAACTTGCGGTAAACCAGACCGGAATAGAAATCAACGTTAGGATAAATGCCTTTTTCCCCCAAACGATCGGCCACAATTCGTTCTAATTCCAAAGCAATTTCATAATATTCGTCATGGCCAAACCTTTCAAATAGCTGTTCTCCTAGTTGTTGCAAAATGGTAGCCCGGGGATCTTTAACTTTATAAACCCGATGTCCAAATCCCATGATTTTTGATTTGGTGGCAATCAGATGATCCACATAGGAGCCAACATTTTTCACCGAACCAATTTCTTCTAACATCGTCAAAACCTCCTCATTTGCCCCGCCATGCAACGGCCCAGCTAAGGTTCCGACCGCAGAAGCCACCACCGCATAGGGATCGGTGAGGGTGGAGGCTGTTACCATGGCTGAGAATGTAGAAGCGTTGATCGTGTGTTCCGCATGAAGGGTGAGACAAACATCGAAAACCCTTGCCGCGATGGGATCGGGTTCCCGTTCATTTAACATATAAAGAAAGTTAGCGGAATAGTCCAAATCATCCCGGGGTTGTACGGGATCGTTACCCTTTCGCATCAGTTGGAAAGCTGCAACCATGGTGGGAATTTTAGCCAGTAACCGGACAACCGCTTCTCGAATATATTCGGGATTATCTAAGGCCCGACGAGAATAGAATAGTCCTAAAGCCGCCGCCGAAGTTTGTAAAGCGTCCATGGGATGTCCGGTTTCTGGGAAACATTTCATCATGTCCCGAATCCGATATTTAATCCGTCGATGGTAGCGGATTTCATGTTCAAATTCGACTAATTCTTCTTTAGTAGGAAGTTTTCCCCAGATTAGCAAATAGGAAGTTTCCAGAAAGGTACTCTGGTTAGCCAGTTGTTCAATACTAATTCCTCGGTACTCTAAAATGCCTTTTTGTCCATCAACGTAGCTAATCCCAGACAAGGTAGCCGGAACACCCTCAAGACCGGGTTTGAATTCACTAACGGCAGTCATAGAAGTTTATGTATGTGTGTGGATATTTATCAAGCTACATTACCAGAAGCATTGATAGTGTTTTCGTTTTGACAGGATTTTGTCATATCCCTATGACGCCGATGCACTACTGGGCTTTAAGCCGTGGCTCGTCTCTACTAAATCTGTGCAAACTCATGCCCTATTCCCTGTTCCCTGTTCCCTGTTCCCTGTTCCCTAGCGCTATAACAAAAATCTAGGGGGAGTCAGCCAGAATAGTTGACTATTACCAATGACCGAAGTGGGGGGGAGAGTTATTCCTATAATTCCGGCTTTTTTGACAATTAGGGCTCCTTTGGCCTGTCCCCAAATTAGTAATTCTGCCCAATGTCCTAAATCGGGTTGATGTCCCACCAAGGCTAAACTTTTGCCTCCGGTGGACTGCCAGGTTTGATACCAAGTGATCCAATCCTCAATCTTGCCATCGGGAGCTAAGGCGGCAAATTCTTCTACTTGCGAGGATAATCCCACGGTTTTGAGGATGTCTGCGGTTTGACGGGCGCGAATCAGGGGACTGGTGAGAATTTGATCGAATTGTAAGTTAAGTTGTTTTAAACGAGTGGCAATTTGGTGGGTTTTGCGATCGCCTTCTTTGGTTAAAGGACGTTGATCATCATCTTCGTAAGTTCCCCGCTCTGTCGCCATTCCATGACGAATTAAATATAAATCAGTCATAATTTTTTTTAGAAAAAGTGAAACTCAAGGCAAGACTCCTATCTAGGATATTTTTACCCCATATATATCATAAAAGTATTTATTCAATCAGATCGTTAAATTCGCTCCCGAAAAATAACTTTCCCTAAAGCTCCCTATTTCCCATTATATTTTCCAAACACCGGATGGGACTCAAATTCAGTTTCGTTTAATAATTTAAAAGAGACAAAATCAGAAAAAATATCAGGTTTGATTTTGGCAATATGCTGATCTAAATAACCCTTTAAATCAGGAGAAAGATCACCGGCGATACTATGTCTTCCTTCTTCTATACATACTCTGGTTGTTACTCCAGAACCCGCAAAAAAATCAAGCACAACCGAACCAGGATAAGACATCGCCCGGACAATTCTTCTAATTACTTCCGTGGGTTTTTGGGTGGGATGTCCTACCCTTTGCAGGGAATTACCATTCAATCTTCCAATCTCCCAAACATTAGTCGGATTTTTGCCTTTTTCCACACTCTCAGCCTTAAGTCTTTTATCTTTTAAATACAGGGTTTTAGTCTCTTGATCAAAAGGGATACGCACAGCATCTAGGTCGAAAACATATTTTTTTGTCTTGGCAAACCAGGCTATTTCCTCATGACGATTAGCAAAGAATCGATGGGCACTCATACCATTTTTATAATACCAAATAATCATATTCACTAATCGCATCCTACTATGATGACGCATATAC
>DATNRE010000808.1:0-13117 GCA_036703685.1 Candidatus Obscuribacterales bacterium | reverse complement strand
CATTAACCTTTTTACCCATTCCCAAAGCAGAAGCCGCAACAAATTTTAACTGTCCGGGTCAATTTCCTCAAAACAGAATGCAGTTTTCTGTGAGTTATCTTGATGGCCGATTTACAACCATTACGTTAACTCCTCAAAGTGGCCCACCTCGCACCAATCAATTAAGATATGATCGACCCAACGAGCGGGGAGAATTAGTGTATCGGGGGGGTGATATGGGAGGTGCTGATATCATCGTCATCGACTTATCAAAAGGAGCCGTCCAACCCGGGACACAGGTTTCTGTTTCACTCGATGGACAGTGGGCAAGGGGAACTTGTCGGATATAATTCAGTTAACTTGTGAAATAGGACTGATACGGAAACCGAGTTTCTGAATGATAAACGCGGTTTCTGGGACAAATATTCTAATTCTAAAATAGTATATAATAAAGATAGATTTTAATTTAGATAAAATCAGGAGTAACCAATGGAAGCAATTACGATTAAAGTTGATAATGAAGTAGCGAAGCTTTACCAGGAAGCGGATAGTAATAAACAAGAAAAAGCTATTTGGGTTTGTAGTCTGATTCTAAAAGAATTATTAAAGCCATCTGATTTTGATGAGATTGTTAAACAAGTGAGAGAAGAAGCTAAAGTTAATGGTTTAACTCCCGAAATTTTAGCCGAGTTATTAGAAGATGAATAAACTTAGAATTGTGTTAGATATAAACATTCTAACTCTGCGCTCACTTACCCTAAAATTATAACACTTATAAATTTATTTTTCAAGCAAAGTATTTTAATTTAATCAAATATGATTTGTCATTTAATGGTCGGTATTCCGGGTTCGGGAAAGTCAACGGTTGCTAAACAGCTTGCGGATCTCACCCAGGGTTTAATTATTTCTACAGATCGAATTCGAGAACAACTGTATGGGGATGAAATTATTCAGGGGAATTGGTTAAAAATTGAACGAAAAGTATTGCAAGAAATGGAACAGGCGATCGCATCTTCTCAACCAATTATCTATGATGCGACCAATGCTTATCGACCTTGGCGACTCGATATATTAGAAAAAGTTGCTCTAATTCATCCAGAAATACCTCGATCTTGGATAGCTTGGGTATTAGAAACTCCCCTAGAAACTTGCAAACTGCGGAATCAAAATCGCCAACGTCAAGTTCCTGAATCTGTAATTGAACAAATGGGAAAAGCGATCGCCAATTTTCCGCCCACCTCCTCGGAAGGATTTGTCAAAGTTTATCATTTGAAACCAGACAATTTAGACTTAAAAACCCTCGTCAACAACTTATTATAGCAGTCACGATCACCAATTAAAATAGCCTAGGGCGGTGAACTCTTTTTTCCCTATTACCTATTTATTACCTGTTCCCTGTTCCCTGTTCCCTGTTCCCTGTTCCCTGTTCCCTACTAAAACTCAAAACCTCGTTTCATACTCAAACCGAATTTCACTTTCATTCCTAAAATTTGTTACTCCCCGCAACAATATATTATCATTAAGACGATAATTCATATTAAATTGAAACGGTTGATCCGCAGCTAAAACCCGACTCAAAGACACATAAGCATTATTAGTGACATCTAAACCTACTTCAATTCCCACTCCTAAAGCGGAAGCTGTGCCTTTAGAACCGCGTTCGGCTACCCGTGAGGGATAAATCCTAAATTCCGTTAATCCCGTGGCGTTAATCACATTCTGTTGGAGTTTACCAAATAATCCGGTACTGGCAATATTTGCTAATACTAATGTACTATCATCTTGGATACCTTGAATAACACTTCCCCCCAATAAAGCAACTAATTCATTTTGAGAACGGGAGGGAGAACTTTGTAACTTAATAATATCATTAATTTCTGAAGCCGCGCCGCGAACAATAGCAGTAATTCGGATCGTTCTAACGGTTCCAAACCGAGAAGGACTTAAGGCTTCCGTTTGTTCCGCCGGAAACGCCGAAGGCGGAGAAACAAACCTTAAAGTTTCAGGAACACGGGTGACTAAACGCACATCTAAAATCGGATCTAATCCCTCCGAAGGAACAAATATTGCCCGTTGAGGATAGCCTCGATCTAATCTTAATTGACTGGTATAAAGATTCACCTGTCCCCCAGTTAAGTCAATAGTTCCTTGAGGACGAATATCATCAAGACTGGCTAAACTTCCATTGAGTTCAATCGTTCCTTGAGCATTAAAATTAATTAAAGGTGCATTTAAAATCGGGGGAGTCATGACTTGAATATCCTCACCTAATGTTAATTTTAATCCATTTAAACTAACATCTAAAGGCGGTGGAGGCGTACTGGTCGTATCGGTGGTTAAAGTAGCAGTTTCTTCTGAAGGTAAAGTCACTTTTCCTTGACTTAAGATGACTTCCCCTCCTAATTTTGGTTTTAAAACTGTGCCTTTAATAATAATAGCACCATCGGCATTTCCTTTATAGAGGTCGGGTAAATTGAGGGTTAATTGTTCTAGGTCTAATTGTAAAGGAGTTTCTAGGTCGGGATCATTTTCTTTTAAAGGATAAGACACGGGTAAAACCCCATTTAAGCGGATATGTCCGGTTCCTTTATCTCCTTGTAAATCTCCTTCAATATCTTTAACTTGAATGCGATCGCCAATAAAGACAGCCGTGCCACTTAATCCCACAATAGATTGTTCTAAACTGCGAGCCGTTAAAACAGCATCTTGAATTTTAAATAGTCCTTCTGGCTTCAAATTGAGTTTAATTCCTCCGGTTTCCGGTTGTTGCAAACTACCACTCATTCTTAGTTGAACTAATCCCTTTCCTTCCTGCCAACTTAACTCAGGATTCAGTAAATTGATCACCGCTAATCCTTGATCTTTAATATCAACTCGGACATCCACTACATCACTTTCCGAAGAAACTTTAGCAAAGGGGAATTTAAAGGGTAAAGTTCCTCTAAAACTAATCGGATCGGTTTCAGTCACTAATAAACTGCCACCAAATCTTAGTCGAGCATTATTATAACTAAAACTGCTTTGCGCTTCTTGAATCGGTTCATCATTAACCGTGGCTTCTAATAAGGTTAATTCCCCCGAAGATTGAGGATTCTCTAAAGTTCCAGCAATACTCGCTCGAACATTCAATTGTCCGGTTAAATCCACATTAGGCAAATCGACAATTTTTTCAATTTCTTCTAAGCGGATATTTTTGCCTCTGAACTGACCTGATGTTTGTTGATTGGCTAAATTTAACTGTCCACGAAAATCATATAATGCCGATCCGGCGCGCAATTGGACGGGTTCAACTCGCACCACATTATCTGCAAAATTTGCTTCTAATAGAAACTGATCGGCAGTATATTTCCCATAATTCCAGTCTTGACCTTTGATAGTTGCCGTTGCATTAATTCCCGAGGGAATTGAACCTTGAAAGGCGATTTCCCCGGTAAATTTTCCATCTAAATCCTGTAAAGGCGGTAGGGGTTGGTCGGCAATTTCGGCGAGGGATTGTTGCAAAATTCGTCTAATTTCTTCTAAGCGTTGTAACTGTTCTAATAAAGTTGCTGTGGGGGGTAGACCGACGGGAACAGGTTTTACATCGGTGGCTATTCCATAATTGGGGGGAGTTAATCCCCGACCAAAATCCGCTAAATTAAAGATTTTTAAGGCGGTTAAAACATCCTGTAAACTTCCTTGGGGAATTTTAATTGTACCTTCAAATTGATTCGATACAGTAGATAAATTTTCGGTTTGAGGTGCGGAAAGACTGGCTAAAATATCAGAAACATTGGCTTGACCATTAATAAAAATCTCAGTCATTCCTTTACTCAATTCAGCATCGGTTAAGGTTGCAATCCCATTTTGATAACTAAAATTTCCTAAGAACAAATCGGTTTCAATATGACCTAAAATTGGCTTCTGAATCGCAATATTTCCGATTACTCCTATTTTATTAATATCAAAACTGGCTAAATTAGAGACGGTTAATTTTCCCGATGCCATGCCTTTTAATTGTCCAATTTCTAATTCAGCTAGGGGAGATAAACTTAAAGTTTGTAGAGGAAAGTCGTCTAAATTAATCTCTAAATTATTCCCTTGGGATTTTCCGACTAATAGACTATCATTCCGTTGGACTAAAAAGGAAGTCGGTAAATATTGATTATCTAAAGCTAATTCTATTTTATCCCTTTCTCCCGCCAAGGCAAGATTAACTTGTTGATTCGGAATAATATTAACAGTTCCTGCTAGAATGGATTCAAAGGTGACATCTCGAACTGCAAAGTTATTTAATCTTAAATTTCCGTTGAGGTTTAAGGCTGCCGGAGTTCCCGTTAATTTACCATTAAAATCAACAATTCCCGCCACTAAAGGACTTTCTCCCGTGGTGATTTCTAGGGGTAAAGCCGTTAATAAATTTTGCACTAAGGGGGATTGTAAATCAAAATTATCAGCCCGAACATTTAGGTTTAAATTAGAGAATTGGGGAATACCATTCCCTTGAAATTCTACCCCAATTAAGCCATCGGTTGAAAATCCCTGGGTTTCAGCTTTTTTAATATTAATTTCCCGACCATTCCAATTGGCAATAGCTTCAAAAGGTTGTTTAATAATCGGTAATTCTGTGAGTCGTAATTCACCTAATGCCTGTATGGTTTGAGGATTAAAAGTATTAAGGTTTCCTGCTCCGGTGATTTCAGTTGTTAATAATCCTCGTAATAAAGGCATATTTTCTGCTTGCTGTAATAGTCCATTTTGACGCAGATTAGCAGGGATTTGAGATTCGACTAATTGAGAGAAGCGACCTAAAGCAATTTGATCTCCTTTAATAGTTGTTTTCCATTGTCCTTGTCGAGTTTCTCCGGTTGCTAAAATGACTCCTCCATCTCGACCTAAATTGACTTGACTATCGAGAAAAGCTATTAAGTTATTAGGGGAAAAATTAGTGAGATTCCCACTAATTTTTGCTAACCCTTGCAGGAATCCTCCTGGGAAATTTAAGGCGTTAATTTCAGCAACTAAACTGGGTTGTAAATTGGCTAAGGGTAATCCTAAATTAATTAAGGGTTGTAGAGGAATTTGATCGGTGATCACTTGACCAGTTAATTGATTATTAGCTAACTGTCCTTCGGCGTTAATAATTCCGCCAAAATTCCCTAAATTAATTTGGGCTAATCCCGTAGCAATCAGAGTATTAAGATTAAAATTAGTTAGATTTCCGCTAACATTTCCTTCTCCGGTTAAACGACTATTCTGAAAGTCTAAGGTTTGAATTTGATTTTGAAGGTTTGCAGGTAAATTAGCCAGGGGTAAACCTAAATTAATCCAAGGGTTTAACTGAATTTCCTGGGCGTTGAATTGTCCTTGAAATTGTCCTTGATTGAGTTGACTATTGGCGGTAATTATTCCCCCTAATTGACCTAAATTAATAACGGTTTTCGCATTTCCTGTAAAGTTATTGGGGCTAAAATTATCAATTTGACCGGATAGAGATCCATCAATTTGTAAAATTCCTTGACTGATATCTAAACTCTGAATTTGGGAGGTGAGAGCATCGGTTAAGTTAGCAAAAGGTAATCCAATATTAATTAATCGAGGTAGAGCTAAATTATCGCTCGAAAAATCCGTTTGTAGGAGTCCGTTTTGCAGTTGGGCGATCGCCTTAATTGTGCTATTCTGAAAATTAAGTTGAATTTGACTATCGGCTTTTAAGTTATTCAGGGAAAAATCTTGCAAATTTGCTGATAACTGTGCGACTAAATTTAACTGACCATCGGTTAAATCAACGGATTGAATTTGTTGTTTAGTCTGATCAGGAATGGCTGCAAATAATAGACCCAAATCTACTAATGGAGTCAGGGAAAGTTGATTAGCTATTATCTCAGCATTCCAAATCTGATTATTCGTTTGTTGAGCAATAATATTAAGATCACCTTGATCAATTTTAATCTGTGCTTTCGCCGTATTTCCTGAAAGTTGAGCTTCCCCTAAAATTGGATAAATAGCTGAAGGTAAGGAGAATTGAGTCTGGGCTTTTAAGTTTTCTAAATCCCCAGAAATTTGACCATTCGCGGATAGATTTCCCATTGAAAAACGGGGTGTAAATTCATAGGATTTTGCGATCGCATCTACCGGAATATCATTAACATTAAAATCTAATTTAACAATCGGATTAAGTTCGGTTTTTTGTTGTAAAATTTGAGGATTTGGGGGTAATTTCGGAAGTATTGTTTGATCAACCGTCGCCTGGGGTTTAGTCGGGGGTGCTAATAAACCCGTCAGTCCTGCTAATTTAATTTCTCCTTTTCCGGTTACTGATCCTCCGAGGGAAGGCTGAATTAATAGGTTTTGAATCTCAATAATTGGATCGGCTAAAATCTTGAAATTTGGATCAAACTGAGTTAAAATATTAAAATCCGTTTGAATATTATCGAAATAAATGCGATCAAGTAAGGTTTGTTGAGTTGTAGCGATAGTCCCGGAAATTTCAGGGGCGTTTAAATTTCCTTTTAAGTTAAGATTGGCTTTCAATTCTCCCGTAATAGGAAAGGGTAGAGTTAAAGGTTTTCCCTGAATGGTTTCTACGGTTTCTAACATAGTTGAAACTTGTATTGGTTGTAAATTAGCTAATAAATTAACTTGAGTTTTAGCTAAGTCTAAATCAGAATTAGTTAAAACTGACCCGGTTAATCCCAGCGCTAAATCTCCCATCGTAGTATTCAACTGATCGATGATCAATTGAGTTCCTGAAAATCGCAATTTAGCTTGACTTAAATTAACAGGTTGCGGTAGACTATCTACAGCAACTTTAAGTTGATCTAAATTTAGTGTTCCTCGGATATCTGAGGGTTGATAATTATTTAATTTAACGCTTAAATTTGTATTGAGTTTACCCCTTTGAATCAAAAGTCCAGGAGTTTCTACAAACCGAGCTAAATAGCTTAAATCTAAACGATTAGCTTGAATTTGAGCATTAACTTTTCCCGTTTCTAATAAAGCATCACCTTTGATGGCAAAAGTACCTGTTTCTGCAAATTTCCCCCTTAAATCCGCTTGAATTTGCTGCTGATCTTCGGTTAAATTAGCTTTAATTTCATCCACCGCAATAACAATCGGCTTTTCTTTGGCTTTTAAAAGCGCGTAGGGCATTAAATTAATTTGAGCATTTTCAATCCCAATGGTTCTAAAAACCAATGTAACTGCGGGATCGGGATCTAATTTAAGTTGAGTATCAATCCAGTTTCCCGATGAATTTTGTTCAATATAAATATTAGGATTAACTAGGGTAAGATCCAGTTGAACTTTAGGTTGAAACAAGGATAAAACAGAGAAATTAACTTCAACGGCTCCCACTTCCGCCCTATCCGTATCCGTGGCTGTGGCGGGGATCGAGGAGTGACCAAAACGAATACTATTCAGGGTAATTCGTTCAACCGGGCCAACATCAACGGGTCGTTGTAGTATCCCTTCTAAGACATTACTAATGATGGGGGCTAATCGATATCTAATCAGCCAACTAGCAGTTGTCCCCACAGCGAATAGGGTGACTCCGCAGCCCACACCACCCCACAGCAAAATCCGCTTCAACCGTCGTCGGGGACGTACAATTAATTCAGAATTGGGATTCGGTGAATTAGGCATCTCAAATCTAGCTCTGAGTGAATCAACAGGACATATAGAAGCAATTAGAACTTTAGCATTTTAGTGGAGATATTGATATTGCACAAAAGCCGGATCACAAAATTAAGTCGCTTTTCAAAAATTATGGCATTTTTAATCGTTATGGAATTTAAAAGTAATATATACCGACAATATCAGACCCCACAAGAAAAAGAACCCGATTGCCGAAAGGCAATTATTAACAAATGTTAAACACAAAAATATAAAAACTTTCTGAAGATTTCCGGTTATATTAAAAATACTAGCCCAAACAACCGGAGTGAGATAGCGATGCAAGTCAGTCGCCTATTAAGAGAATATGAAGAAGGGGAAAGAGACTTTACAGAGGCAGACCTCGAAGGTGCAGACCTATCGGGGGTAATTTTGATTGGGGTTAATCTTTCCAGAGCAAATTTAACCGGGGCAAACCTGAGTCGAGCCTTTCTGAGTCGGGTGAAATTAAATGCAGCCTGTTTGCATCGAGCAAATTTGAGTTATGCCAAAATGAATGAGGCAAAATTAGGCGATGCCAACCTCACCAAAGCCAATTTGACGGGGACTTTTTTAGTTAAAGCCAAACTTCCTCATGCTAATTTAAGCGGTGCAACTTTAGCCGGAGCTAACTTAAGAAGTGCCAGCTTACCCAATGCTAATTTATGCTCGGCAAACTTACCATTTTCAAATTTAAGAGAAACAAATTTAACCGGAGTTAATTTAAAATGGGCGAATTTAGTTTCAGCAAAACTCAGTGGTGCTAATTTATTTGGGGCAGAATTAACAGGAGTTAATTTACAAAAAGCCTACTTAAATGGGATTAAATTAAGTCGAGTTAATCTCGATGGTGTGAATCTCCATGAAGCCCGACTCAATGGCGCTGATTTAGAGGGAGCAACCCTGATGAATGCTAATCTTAGTCAAGCTCAAATGCGGGGTATCCGGTTAACCAAAGCCGATTTAACCGGAGCTAATTTAGAACAGGCGAGTTTGATGTGGGCAAATTTAAACTGGGCAAAACTATCACAGGCAGACTTGAGAGATGCGGATTTAAGAGATGCGTCACTATTGGGAGCAAGCATTGAAAATACTCAATTCCAAGGGGCACAATTACCGCAATCTTTAAAACTTTATCTGGATTTAGCAACAACCTGCTCTAATTTATATCAAGGTCATACTCAAAACTGTGCAGTTGAGTTAAGATAATTAAAATTAAGATTGAACAGCAGATTAATGGCAACAGATTATACTGTAGTTTTGGTTACGGCAAGTTCTCGTTCAGAAGCAGAAACAATTGCTCAAGTGTTAGTGGAAGAAAAACTAGCCGCCTGCGTGAGTTTAATGCCGATTCATTCTATTTATACCTGGGAATCAAAATTATGCCGGGAGGATGAATGGCAATTAATCATTAAAACCGATCTTAGACAGTTCGAGTCTTTAGAAATAAGAATTAAACAACTGCACTCCTATAAAGTACCGGAAATTATTGCTTTACCGATTATCAAAGGTTCGGTAAGTTATTTAAGCTGGATTTCTGAACAAACTCAGACTCCTTAAAAACTTTGTTTTTTCTTAATAACTTTATTGGCTTTTGTCATGTATTATCCCTCTTAGAAAAGTAATCAACCTTCAAGGGTTGTAAAATAATGGCTAATAACTTTCTCAGTCGGATTGTCATTTCTACTGGTCTATCTTTGCCCCTAATTTGTTTAACGGCTTTGAGTTCCTTAGCTGATGTGATTACCATTTCAGTAATTAATAATAGTGGTAAATTGATGACGGGTGTGTATATCTCAGCCCCAGATCAAGAGGAATGGGGTGATAATTCGATCTCAGAAGCAATTGGCGATCGTGATAAACTCGACTTTCAGTGGGATCAAGCCGACTATGGGGGTTCAGATGCGGGTTGTATCTTTGATGTTCGTGCTGAATATGAAGATGGAACATCTACGGATTTGATGGATGTTGATTTGTGTAACGAAGCATCCTTAAATTTTAAGTAAATTAATCGGTATTTGTCTGAAAAATCGAATATTTCAAACCGTACCCTAGGTATTTCTTGTAGGTTTAGTTAATAGGAAAAACCCAACCTACAAGATTATTATTATCTGAATTTCCGATCAAATTAAGATTAGGGTTTTGGCTTTTGGGTTGCTAACATCAGATTAGATTGATTCACCCCAAACTTATAACCCACTCCAAAATTAAGAGGTTTCACAGCAGGATTGTTTTGATAAACTTTTCTTAAATCCGGTTGATAGCGAACACTAAATAAAGGAATTGGGGCGGTATAGGTTCCAAAAAAGTTTAAATTCCATTGTTTTTCTGCAAAAAAGTTTAGGGGAATCCCCGAATCATCCTGTAAAATGGCTTGACTTTGAGCCAGAATTAACTCTCGAATTCCAGTAAAGGCGGGTCTGTGCATTAAATAGGATGCCGCTTTAAGATAGGTAACGGGTTGCTCAATTTGTTTGATAAATTTGCTGAATTGCGGTGTTTTCTTCAAGCCCTCATCGGAAATATCGGCGGAAAAATAATATAAAGTTCGAGGTTCTTTTTCCCCTTGAGGAACAAAATCAATTTTTACCCCAGGAATCATGCCTTTTTCAAATTTTTGAACTTTAGCATCTTTATCTAATCCAATATATTCTAACTCTAAAATTATATTATTTGTCCTCGCCATAAATAATAAAATCAAAGGTAAAACTCCTTGATTAGATAAATCAGACTTCATTTCTTTAGTTTGAAAAAAGCTAAACTGAAGCAAAGAATAAAGGGAGTTTTTCACATCTCCCAATTTTTGATGACGCTGACTTTCTGATAATTCCTTGAAATTGGGCATGGTTCCCACGGGTTCTAAAGCCACCAGCACATATTCTTGAGCCGTCGGGAAAAATAAATGAGAATATAAGAAATCCGGCCCACTAAAGGGATAAAAAATCCTGGGATTAGATTGATTAATCGTCGCTAATTCCTGTTTAGACCATTGGCTAACTTTTGCCAGTTGTTCTTTTTCGAGTTTTGACCAAGCTGGTTCAATAAAACCATGATAATTCACCCAAAATTCAGATTGAGTTAGGGGATAAAATTGACTTTTAGGATCAACTTTTATTCCCGCAATTAATTTAGCAGTATCCGTTAAATAATCCGTTTGTTTTTGATCATATAGGGTTAAGGGATCAAGCGGCGGCGGAGCCATTTCTAGGGATTGTTCAGTTAGTTCAGTTTGAACGCAGGACTGCAAACCAACAACACTTAAAAGAATGATTAATAGGGCTGGAAATTTCATAGATTATACTCAATTATTCCGAATACCAATAAAATAAAACGGTAAACCCAGGGCAATGGTTCCTAATTCGGCTTAGGAACCACAAATTGTTCAAGATTGTTATGACAAATAGGGATATTTAAACAACCACAAAGATACTAAGAAGATCATCAATTAGATATGGGCGGATTATGTATTAATTTTGAATCCTCTCTAACCGATAATCTAAACCCGCCCTGATTGTAATTCTAAACACAACTGGCGGAAATGATCACCCCGATGTTCAAAACTTTGATATTGATCAAAACTGGCACAGGCAGGAGATAATAATACGACTTTCGCGCCTAATTTTGCAGCAATTTCCGAGGATTTGATAATTGCTTTTTCCATGGTTTCCACTATTTCAAAGTTAAAGTAATTTTCTTCTTTTAACCGTTTGGCAAAGGCTTCGGCTGCATTTCCAATTAATAAAACCGAGACGGCTTTTGATTTTATTTGATTGATCCAAGCCGTATCTTCTCCTTGTTTGGCTTCTCCTCCGGCTATTAAAATCACGGGAGCATTAACGGCCGATAATCCTACTTCGGCTGCGTCATAATTGGTGGCTTTACTATCATTAATCCATTCAATTCCTTGCCAAGTTATTATCTGTTCTAAACGATGGGCAACCCCTGGAAAATCAGAAACTGCCTGACTAATGGCTGGGGTTTCTATTCCGGCTAATCGAGCGGCGGCAACGGACATCAGGAGATTTTGTTGATTATGACTTCCGACCATTTTTAAGGCATCGGCTTGAACTATTTTTTCTCCATTTTGCATTACCCAATTATGATCAATATAAAATCCTAATTCGGGATTAGCAACTAATTTTTCTCGCCCTAAAACACTTGTCCAAGAGGCAGAAAGCCAGCGTTGATTTGCGGTTTCTCTTAAATAGGGATCGTCGCCATTAATGATTTGGATTTGGGATTGATAGAGTAATTTGGCTTTAATATCATAATAACGTTCTAAGGTGTAATGACGACTTAAATGATCCGGGGTGAAGGTCGTCCAAATGGCAATTTTAGGGCTTAAAGTTGAGGAGGATTCGATTTGATAACTACTGACTTCTGCAATTACCCAATCTAGGGGTTTTTCTATTCCTTGATATTCTTGTAAGGCTAATTCACAGGCCGCATACCCAATATTTCCACAGGCGGGAGCGTTTAAACCTGCGGCTTGAAAAATTGCGGTAGTGAGGGCGGTGGTTGTGGTTTTGCCGTTGGTTCCCGTAATACAAACCCAGGGCAAATCTCGCAGATTTCGCCAAGCTAATTCTAGTTCTCCGATGGTTTCTATGCCTAAATTTCGGGCGGCTTTTAACCCCGGACTATCCCAAGGAACCCCAGGACTGACCACAATTAAATCCAGGGAAATATCGGGTTGAAAAGTATGTCCTAATTCAACTTGAATTCCTTCGGTTTCTAGTTGTTGTTTTTGGGTTTCTAGGGTTGAGGAGGAATTGCGATCGCTTAAAATCACATCCCATCCTTGCAATTTTAACAACCGGGCGGCGGCATTTCCCGATCTTCCTAAACCAATAATATGAACTTTCGGCATAGACAATTTAAAAATTTCCAGTAGATTGTTTTTGATTCTACTCGGATATGTTTCAGTCCCGCAAGCGGGATGATTATTGAAAGATTAATGTAGTAGGCTCTTTAGGGCCTCCGTATTTTATTGTTTCAGTCCCACAAGCGGGATTCTATTAATTGAAAGACCGGATGTTGGGCAGAAAGAAAAGGAGCTTGATTTGTGGTTTCAGTCCCGCAAGCGGGATTCTATTAATTGAAAGTTCTTCATCATTATCAATAGTTTTTTTCATTCCCATAGGTTTCAGTCCCGCAAGCGGGATTCTATTAATTGAAAGAAATCTAATAATAATAATAAAAAATCTTTAACTATGTTTCAGTCCCGCAAGCGGGATTCTATTAATTGAAAGTGTTAATAATTTAATTCAGAAATTAAGACTGAGTGGTTTCAGTCCCGCAAGCGGGATTCTATTAATTGAAAGTAAATGTAAGGGCGCATAGAGGACAAACCGATGACAAGTTTCAGTCCCGCAAGCGGGATTCTATTAATTGAAAGACAGTAACCCAGATTATGACTACCGCTACTGCTACAATGTTTCAGTCCCGCAAGCGGGATTCTATTAATTGAAAGGATGTCTTTGCTGCGTTAGTTCGACAAACGACC
>DATNRE010000807.1:0-3492 GCA_036703685.1 Candidatus Obscuribacterales bacterium | reverse complement strand
CCCAACATTGGGGGGAAAATAAATAAACCCGAAACCTGATGCTCAACTTCCTAGAGTTAGCTAAGAAAACCTATCAGTTAAGCTGTACTCTCATCAAATGGGATGATTCTGAATTCCTCACACCTAACTTAACCCCATTTTTGAGAGTAACAGCTTATTTTTGATTCCCTAGCGGATCACATTTTACTAATAATTCGTTGGACGATTTCTACTCCGGTTACTGCTTGCCAAGCAAACAGTCCCAAGATGATAGTATTCAGGGTAATATGACTATATCTAGCCCAATTAACCCCTTTTTGCATATAGGGAGTTAAGGAGGCGGAAATCGCAATCATTCCGGTCATTCCCAGTCCTGCTAATAGGTGGGGGCCGACAAACAGTTTGCCGTTATTAATATAAGTCACACCCATGCCACCAATACTTCCTAACACCATTAAAGCCAGTAATATTGAGCCAATTTGGTGATGTTTGATATTGAATTTTCCCTTAATTAACTCTTTTTTGGTGTCTGCGTCCGCTTCCCGGGTACGACGAATTTGTACGCCCAAATACATCGCATAAATTGATAATCCTAACAAAATCCACATCAACACCGGATGAAAGAAATTCAGCCAAGGTTTAATCGCTACTAGAATCGGTGAATCCATAATGTCCTCTCAGCAAGCCAAAAAACTTAATAAAACTTAGCATACACCATAGCAATCGTCTTTGAGTTGTGTTCAATTGATTAAAAGGGAACAGGGAACAGGGAACAGGGAACAGGGAACAGGCAATAGGGAATAGAGAATAGAGAATAGGGAATAGGCAATAGGCAATAGGCAATAGGCAATAGGCAATAGGCAATAGGCAATAGAGAATAGAGAATAGGGAATAGGGAATAGGGAATAGAGAATAGAGAATAGAGAATAGGGAATAGGGAATAGGGAATAGGGAATAGAGAATAGAGAATAGAGAATAGAGAATAGAGAATAGAGAATAGAGAATAGAGAATAGAGAATAGAGAATAGAGAATAGAGAATAGAGAATAGAGAATAGAGAATAGAGAATAGAGAATAGAGAATACTGGATCTGGGGTAATACTTATGGCTGTTTCATAATATTAAAATTGACAGTTGAGACCAGCGAATGCTCAAGAATAAATTAGCTGTTATCCTAGTTGAACCCTTAATCAAGTTGAGTGATGAAACCCTTTAAACTTCATGCCCCCTTTCAGCCCCTGGGAGACCAGCCGCAGGCGATCGCCCAACTTACCGATAATATTCAAAGCGGGCAACCCTTCAGCACCCTCCTGGGGGCAACGGGAACCGGAAAAACCTTTACCATCGCTTCGGTAATTGAAAAAATCGGACGTCCGACCTTGGTGTTAGCCCATAACAAAACCCTCGCCGCCCAATTATGTAACGAGTTTCGCTCATTTTTTCCTGAGAATGCGGTGGAATATTTTATTAGTTATTACGACTATTATCAACCGGAAGCCTATCTTCCTGTCACCGATACTTATATTGAAAAAACCTCATCCATTAATGATGAAATTGATATGCTGCGCCATTCCGCTACTCGCTCTTTATTTGAACGGCGAGATGTGATTGTGGTGGCTTCCATTAGCTGTATTTACGGGTTAGGAATGCCCGCCGAATATTTAAAAGCTGCTATTTCCTTACAGGTGGGAGAAGAAGTTGATCAACGGGAATTGTTACGGGAATTAGTCTCGGTACAATATACCCGTAATGATGTGGAGTTAACCCGGGGACGGTTTCGGGTGAAAGGTGATGTTTTAGAAATTGGCCCCGCCTATGAAGATCGAATTATTAGAGTAGAATTTTTTGGAGATGAAATTGAAGCCATTCGTTATACAGACCCCGTTACGGGGGAAGTTTTGCAAAGTTTAGACAGTTTAAATATTTATCCCGCCCGACATTTTGTTACTCCAGAAGATCGTTTAGAAATAGCCTGTGATGACATAGAAAAGGAATTAAAACAACAGGTTAGTGCCCTAGAAAGTCAAGGGAAACTCTTAGAAGCACAACGGTTATCTCAGCGAACCCGTTATGATTTGGAAATGTTGCGGGAGGTGGGATATTGTAATGGGGTGGAAAATTATTCTCGTCAGTTAGCCGGAAGACAGCCCGGAGAACCTCCAGAATGTTTAATTAATTATTTTCCTAATGATTGGTTATTAATTGTGGATGAATCCCATGTGAGTGTACCTCAAATTCGAGGGATGTATAATGGCGATCAAGCGCGAAAAAAGGTCTTAATTGATCATGGGTTTCGTTTACCCAGTGCGGCGGATAATCGTCCGTTGAAAGCGGAAGAATTTTGGCAAACGGTGAATCAATGTATTTTTGTTTCAGCGACGCCGGGAGATTGGGAAATTGAACAATCTCAAGGTCAAGTGGTGGAGCAAATTATTCGTCCGACGGGAGTAATTGATCCGGAAGTTTTTGTCCGTCCCACTTCAGGACAGGTTGATGATTTATATGGGGAAATTCAAGAAAGGGTGATCAGAGATGAGCGGGTTTTGATTACGACCTTAACTAAACGGATGGCGGAAGATTTAACGGAATATTTGCAAGAAAGGGGAGTTAATGTTAGATATTTGCATTCGGAAATCCAGTCTATTCAACGGATAGAAATTATTCAAGGATTACAAAATCGGGAGTTTGATGTGTTAATTGGGGTGAATTTATTACGGGAAGGTTTGGATTTACCCCAGGTGTCTTTGGTGGCTATTTTAGATGCGGATAAGGAGGGGTTTTTGCGATCGCATCGCTCACTCATTCAAACCATCGGACGGGCGGCGCGGAATATCCGAGGACAGGCGATTTTATATGGGGATAATTTAACCCAAAGTATGATTAAGGCGATTGAGGAAACTAACCGACGGCGGGAAATTCAACGAAAATACAATCAAAAACATGGAATTATTCCCCAACAAATTATTAAAAAATATAGTAATTCTATTTTAGAATTTTTGGATGTATCCCGGCGGTTAAATGCTCAAACCACAGGTAAACAGATAGAAACCTTGGAAGAATTTCCCTTGGAAAGTATTCCCGATTTAATTATCCAGTTAGAAACCCAGATGAAAGGAGCAGCTAAAAAGTTAGAATTTGAAGAAGCGGCTAAGTTACGCGATCGGATTAAACAGTTACGGGATAAACTAATTGGACATTAGGATTTTTTAAAACCACAAAGACACTAAGACACAAAGAAAGAGAAGGAAACCTCCATTTTCGAGTCTATTGCATAAAATGTGTATTTTGTCAAGATGCCCGTTTGAAGCTTGCGGTTTGGACTAGAAACCTCTACTCCTTTTAATCAAAGTCTGCACCCACCACCTGTCTAGTGGGTGTCTACGCCTTACGACAGGTATAGCGCTACGCATTACAGTTAGGACACTTCTGAATCCTATTATACCCTGTTCCCTGTTCCCTGGCCGGAAGTGTATTGATGCCAAAGTCCGGCTAACTCTTGAGCTTGGGGTTGATA
>DATNRE010000806.1:0-2123 GCA_036703685.1 Candidatus Obscuribacterales bacterium | reverse complement strand
ATCTCTGCCATTCTCATAGTTTCCATAACCTGCACCTGTATAGTAGAAAGTGTTCTCAGTCGGCATGAAGATAATGCAAGTGTGACGGTACAAAGGAAATAAATCTTTTAAATGGGGTTCAATATTTTCTCGTTCCCATTTGAGCTTTGCAACCAGTCTATCAAGAATGCTACCTTTGGATTTATCGGGTTCAGGTTTAGGAACTTTAGAACCGAATTTAGGTGGAATTCTAATCATTGATTTGGTTCAAAAAAACTTCATTAAATTCAAGCGGTAGCCAAGTCATTAACTTAATTAGCGCTTAAAGTATTATTTATTTAGATTCAGATTGGAATTTAGATTGAAATTCAGCTTAAAGCTCAAATAAACCCGCGTGTTCAAGGTTGAATTGTTTACGGTACTGGCGAACAATTTCAAGCTCAATGGAACGTAAATCTAAATCATTAGGTTCAGTAAAGAGATTGAAACAGTCAAGGGGTCGTTCATCACTTCCCATATTCAATGGTTCAATTCGATAATTAATCCCAGCCTCTTTGAGCGCCGATTCAATAGCCTCTTGTTCAAAGCAACAAAAACTTGAATACATTTCTAATTCAGTCTTTAATTCAGTCATGGTTTTAGATAAATAAACTTCATTAAATTTAAGCGGTAGCGTCTTATAAATTGAAATAAATATGCTATTATTATTCTGTTCTTATGATTGACGCAAAAAGGAGCCGACCTCATGGTAGCTCCTTCTTAACCTTTAGAATCTAAATTAATTAAATCTAAATAAACCTAGAAAAAACCGGATGTCGAATTGAATGAGTTTTAGTAAAACCAAGATGGATTACTTCAAGCTGTCGTCCCCGATAGTTTGATTGATTATTCCAAATCTCCAAACGTTCAGCATCCGTAAATCCACTTCCAACCCTAGCAGCTACAGGAACGCCAAGGATATTAGATTGAACAGATATTTTACCAAGGCTTTGAGAGTATTTGCCAGTACCTTTAAAGAAACCAGTACAAGTAAATATGTTTTTCTCAAAGTTCTTGACTTTCAATAAATCATTGCTTCTACCCTCGTAATAAGCAATATCAGGATGCCGGAGGATTGTGCCTTCATTGGATAGACCGTTATCTTTATTGAATTGATTCTGAGCTTGAATAGACGTGGGATTATTTTCAATTAAAGTATAGGGATTAGCGACAATAATTGATTGATTACCAGGGATAACCCCAGGAATAGTATCAATCATTTCTTGGGTACTTAACCATTCCCTAGTCCCAATTGAAAGGATAGCAAATATATGGAATTGCAATCTTTGTTTCTTAGTTAGATCATATCTTTTCCCCCCTCTAACAATACCAGAGATGACATCAAAAGGTTCACCAGGAATATAAAGCTCACCATCGAGAATATAGCCTTGTTGCTTACAAATATCTAGGATATGGTCTATCCCAACGAATTTTGATTTCAATGTTCGACTAAAAATTGATTGTTCTGTTGGTAAGTAGAGTCCCCGTACTCCATCAAGTTTCGGTGAACTCCACCAACTCGAAACCCCATAGTTTTTGGTGGGATAGTAGGTATTTGCCAGTTGACAAGATAGTGCCATTTTTGTTGTCCTAAAAATCAACTTTATGATACGATAATACTATCAAATTACCAGGTAAAATTATGGCTGCGGGGAAATTAAGTTTCACTCAAACTGAGTTTAGAATCCGAGAAGATGGAACTTATATTGGAGCTAAAGTTAGTGTTGAAAGAATTGAAGGAAATACAGGATTAGTTTCGGTAAAAGTAACAAATAGTTCGGCTTCTAGTCTGGGTCGCGGGACTCGAAAATTGGATTTTCTTCCAATTAACCCAACAACTTCTACTGGGAGTTCTCAATTATTAACTTGGGCTGATGGGGAAGATGGAATAAAAACCCTTGAGTTTCAAATCATTCAAGAAAATTTAGTTGAAGGAGACGAGTTTGTTCCTTTAAGTTTGGGAAGTTATAAAGGCGGTGCGGTTGCTGGTGCTATTCCTAAATGCAATCTAATTATTGTTGATGATGATTCGGCTAAAGGAGAAAAAGGTGATAAGGGGGATAAGGGTGATATTGGTTTACCAGGGATTCAAGGGATTCAAGGGA
>DATNRE010000805.1:0-1778 GCA_036703685.1 Candidatus Obscuribacterales bacterium | reverse complement strand
AACTCCTGGGCAATTTCCCAAATGAGTTTTCTTTTAGTTTCAGAGGAAACTTGATGTTGATAATCGGCTTGAATAACAGTTTTTAATTCAGAAAAAATTAAATCCAGTGAATCTCCTTGAAAGGTTTGTTCAGAGAGTTCAGGACAATAGGCTAAATATCCTGAATCCGTTTTTTCTATGGAAACATTAACTTTATAGGACATAACGGTTAAAAAAATTAGACAAGGATTAAAAATAAGGTGAGCAAAGCCCACCCTAATATTTACAGATTAGATTCCTTGAGGTTTATAATTATGCCAATCCGTCGCTTGTTCATAGGCATTAGCAACTTCTAATAACCGAGATTCCCCTAACGGTTTTCCAATTAATTGCATCCCAATGGGTAAGCCTTGATCATCAAAACCACAGGGCACACTAATACCCGGTAAACCCGCTAAATTCACGGGAATTGTCATTAAATCCGATAAATACATACTCAAGGGATCGGCCGTTTTTTCACCCGCTTTAAAAGCTGTTGAAGGCGCGGTTGGACAAACTAAAACCTCCACTTGACTAAACGCCCGATCAAAATCTTCCTTAATTAAAGTTCTAACTTTTTGGGCTTTCAAATAATAGGCGTCATAATATCCCGCCGATAACACATAGGTGCCCATCATAATCCGACGTTTGACTTCCGCCCCAAACCCTTGTGCCCGGGTTTTCTGATACATTTCAATTAAATTATCCGCATCGGGATAACGGAAACCATATTTCACCCCATCATAACGGGCTAAATTTGCCGAGGCTTCCGAAGGAGCAATCACATAATAAGTGGGCAAACCATAGCGAAATCGAGGACAAGAAACCACTTGAATTTCTGCACCCAATTCCTGTAAAACACTAATGGCTTTGGTGACAATTTTTTCCACAATTGGATCTAATCCTTCGCCAAAGGTTTCCTTAATTACTCCAATTTTAATCCCACTTTTAGCTCTTAAAGAAGGTCTCAGGGCTGAAACATAATCGGGAATGGGAAAGTTTAAACTCGTGGCATCTTTCGGGTCGTGACCGGCGATCGCTTGTAATAAAATAGCCACATCTTCTACGGAGCGTCCAAAGGGCCCAATTTGATCCAAAGAGGAGGCATAGGCGACTAACCCATAGCGAGAAACTAAACCATAGGTGGGTTTGAGTCCGACAACGCCACAGAAGGACGCGGGTTGACGAATGGAACCCCCCGTATCCGAACCCAAGGAAACCACCGCTTCTTCGGCTGCTACGGCCGCCGCCGAGCCCCCGGATGACCCCCCCGGAACCCGTTGTAAATCCCAGGGATTGGCCGTTACCTGATAGGCTGAGTTTTCCGTCGAACTGCCCATGGCAAATTCATCCATGTTGGTTTTTCCCACCATCACCGCCCCAGCCGCGGCGAGTTTCTGGGTGACGGTGGATTCATAGGGAGGGATAAAATTCTCTAAAATTTTGGAACCACAGGTAGTCTGAATTCCCTCGGTACACATATTGTCTTTAATCGCGATCGGAATTCCTGCCAACAGACCGATTTGTTCTCCTCTGGCAATTTTGGCATCGACTTGACGCGCCTGTTCTAAAGCCTGATCCGCCGTCACATGGAGAAAACTCTTTAATTGGGGTTCGAGTTGTGCAATCCGATCCAGCGCTTCCTGGGTGATCTCAACGGCGGAGCGCTCTTTTTTGATCAGTTGTCGGTGCAACTTACGGATGGATGCCATACTCTGTTATTCCTCATATTCTTAAAATACCCATATCAGAGTTTAACA
>DATNRE010000804.1:0-5482 GCA_036703685.1 Candidatus Obscuribacterales bacterium | reverse complement strand
AATTATTTAGCTGTGCGATTAATTGACTTTTTTGTAACCCAAAGTCTGGCTGACATAATTTATGAAGCATCTCTAGCAAAATCCTCTGCTAGTTGTTTGCAAAACTTGCAGGAAGCCAAACAGCATTTTCCTTTAATTTTGATCACAATTAGATCCAAAAGAGCCTGGTTATCTCAGGTACAAGGAATTGCCAATGTTATTACAAAGTTGTCTTACGATTATCCTAACTTAGCAGTAGTCTTTGATGGATGGTGTCGGATCGCAAGAGGAGAAGACTCCGAAGCCGAATCTATTATTGAATCCGAGATTTCAATGATGCAACAAATCCAGAATTTGATCCCATCTAACATAAAGACTTACAGTGTTATTGGGAGTTCCACTTATGAAACTGTAGTATGGAGTCAAGCTATAGATTTGTATATTACTCCCTTAGCGACTTCCTTAACCTTTGTTGTCTGGATTGGTCACAAAATGGGAGTAACTTACGGAAATAAAGAGTTTTACAATGAGGATGTTAAAGTGACATACTCATCGAAAACAGCAGAAAAAGCCATTGCGCCAGTATTTATTCCCCGAGAGTACATTACGGATGAAGTTGATCCTAATCCATTTACTCGTAGCTATGAATTGGATTGGATCGGAATTTATAATGAGGTGATGAAACTCTTAAAAGACTTGAATCCACAAAGGTAATAATCTGTTTTAACAGAAAAAGACTAAACAGGAAAAAATCAAGAGAACATTAGTAACTTATTGAACTACCCAATTACGTCAACAAATATGAATCCACAAAAAAATGTAACAGAATTTAATCTAGGTAAGCAGTTCCTAGCCGAAGGAAAATTAGAAGAAGCGATCACCGCTTTCCGTCTTTCAATTGCATTAATGCCCAATGATTCTTGGCCTTATTATTACTTAGGAGAGGCTCTGATTAAAAAGGGTTTAGTTGATGAAGCGGTTATAGCTTTCCGTCGTGCTATAGAACTTAACCCCAATTTTTCGTGGAGTTATCATCAATTAGGAGAAGCTTTAAGTCAGCAAAATAACTGGACAGAAGCTATAGCTGCATATCGTCAAGCGATTCAGATTAGCCCCGACCATTATGGAACGTATGTTTTATTAGGAAAAGGTTTAATAAAGTTAGGTCAATTGGATGAAGCTATCACAGCTTATCGTCAAGCTATTCAACTGAGCCCAAATGAAGATTGGCTTTATCTTGACCTCGCTGATCTTGTAGAAAAGCGAATTAAATCTGATCTCGCAGAGGTGAGTGCAAGCTATCAACGTGTTAGGGAACTTAACCCGGATTACTTGCCTGTTTACCATAAAATAATTCAGATGCAACCTAATGAAGCAAATGTCTGGTTGGAGTTTGCCGAAACCTTAGTTAAACATAATCAAATAGAGGAGGCAATCTCAGCCTATCGTCGGGCTTGGGAACTGAATTCGGAGTATGTACTATCTCAATACCAATTAGAGAATTCATTCCTCTCCCAAGGGTTGGATAGATTAACAGATTATCATCGTTTGGGATTACTATTAGCTGAACAAGGTCTTTTTAAGGAAGCAGTAACCTGTTTTCAGCAAGCCCCTAATTCCCCAATGGGTGAAGATAGAATTTACGATAATATTTGGAAAGGCTTGAATGGTATGGGTCTACTAAATGAGGAAGACTCATACTATCCAGAGGATATTAACCCCGCCGTTGCCCATACCTATTTTCATCATCACAGCCAATATACTGTAATCCATTTGTCGAATTTAACAGATGCAGATCAATATCTTCTAAATCAGGAAGGTTTTTTAGTTTCTAATTTGAACTTGATTAATCAAGATAATTGGGCTTTAGAAGAAATTTATATTAATAGTTTTAGTCAAGAAGAAACGATCCAGCTTGCCAAAAAAGAAGCTAAAAAACTTAACTATGTAGCCCAACCTTTTTTGAACACACCGAATGAATTTCAAAAAAGCATTGTTCAAACGGGTTATATTTATGCAGTTTGTCCGATTAGTGGAAAAGTTATTCGCTCAGAACAATCATTTTATGATGCAGGTGGATTTCCACCGATGCTATGTTATCGATTTGTGGGGGCTGAAGTATTTTACTTAATCGTAGGTCATTACTGGGGAGCAAAAATGTTTCTTTATTTCCCTAGAATTGAGCTTATTGTGATGCTTTCACCTCATATCGCTCCTCAGCCTATTGTTAATAGACTGAAGGCGAATATTGTCAGTTGCTGGCCAGAGGTAAGCCAGTATATCTCATCCAGTGAAAAGAAAAAAGTCGTTGCACTATCAGGTTTAAATCCTAATATTGGACATACTTTATGGAACGAGGTAACAGGACTACACTACTTACATGAAAATGGAATATTAGAAAAGTTAGACAAAGTAGTAGCTGCACGTTATGACTATTTTAAAGTCGGTAACATTTTTGACGAACTTACTGATAAAGTTCTCAATATTTTCGATGATTGGAGTTTGTTTAAAACCATTCTCGCCCATAACTATTTTGGGGTTATGGCAACTAATGTGTTTATAAAAGAAGACCTAGTGGAAAAGATGTATGAGACATCATTACAAAAATGTTCTCCAATTCTTATCCAAGAAATCGAACAAGCAAAACAACATTTTCCCCTGGTATGGATCGGAATTCGCACTCATAGCCGAGTTTGGTTATCTTTAGTAGAAGGAAGTGCCAATATTATCAAAAAACTTCACTCAGAATTTCCTAATTTGGGAGTAGTATTTGATGGTTGGTCTCGAATGGAAACAGAAGATCCTAATGCAGAATCCATGATTGCCAGAGAGCAAGCAGTCTTAGCGGATGTCCTAGCTTTGATTCCACCCAGCATTAAAATCTATAACTTAATCGGAGCCAAAACTTATGAAAAAATTGTTTGGGCTCATGCAGTTGATTTATATTTATCTACACCCGGTTCTTCAACAACATTTGTGTTATGGATTGCCAATAAAAAGGGCGTAGTTCATGCGAATCGTGTTCATTATGCCACTTGGGTTGATGAACAACTGCTATCGCGCGACAATGCAAATTTACCTGTTTATATCCCTTTAAATTCTATTAATGATCAACCTACTTCACCAGAAATGGCGGCCCTTAATTTACAGAATTATGATTTTGATTGGCAAATCGCCTACGGTGAACTGGTTAAAATTATCAAGGAACAGATAGAAAATAACTGTTAAGCTGTGTTCCTCCCTGTTCCCTATTCCCTTCTGTAGCATTCTTTTTTCTATTTTATATGGGATAAACCATCAACAACTCCTCGTAAATTCCAGTTAAGCATTTGCTTAAGGCGATCGCACCTCATACCACACTTTAGCGGACGGGGGGCAACTTGGTTTAACTGAGAGGTATTCACAGGGATAATCAAATCTGCATCCAGTCCAAACATCTCAGCTATCTTGACAGCAAATTGATATCGATTTATACAATCACTTCCGGTTGTATGAAATAGTCCTTTTGCTTCCACTTCTATAAACCGACAACTCGCTTCCGCAATATCATTCGCCAAACTTGGGGAACCAATCTGATCTTGAGGAACCCGAATAGTTTGATGGTTTTTCAGCGTAGAAATCAAGCGAAGAACAAAGTTCTTTCCTTGCTTTTCTTGACCATAAACCCAAGCAATGCGACAAATTAAATAATCATCTAATAACTCAGAAATCTTCTGTTCTACTTCCAACTTTTGTCGCCCATAGACACAAATTGGATCAGGTTCATCTATCTCTTGATAAGGGCCATTTTCCCCATTAAATACATAATCCGATGAATAAAAGACGAACTTCGCACCCACTTCTCGTGTCGCCTGAGCAACATTCAAAGAACCTACAATATTAATTTGATCAGTTTCCTCGGGGTTCTGTTCACAATAATCCACATTGGAGAGAAAGGCGGGAAGAAAAACTACTTCCGGTTGAGATTGAGTGATCAAGGATTTTACGCTTGTCTCATCTGTAATTTCTAAAGGAATTAAACCCGATTGGGGAACATTATGATAAGTTCCCATAACATTCCACCCACGCTGCTGACAAGTATGCAATACATGGGAACCCACTAAACCCGATGCACCAATCACTAAAACTTTCATCTTTCCTTCCCTGTTTGCACAACTTCTAAACTATTCGCTTTTAAAACCCCAATGGTACCATCAAAGCCAATTTCCGCCTTAATTTGATGGACAATTTCATCTGTAAACCGAGTTGCCATCACCATAATTGCATCCACTGGATCAGTTTTTATGCGACTCGGTTCCACAATCGGTAAATGAGAAACGGGAGTAAAACGGTTCTGTTTATAGGGTGAAGAATCAACCACATAAACAATTCCCTCTAACTGTGCCAATGATAATAATGTTACACCATTGGTACTTGCACCCCAAATAGCAACCCGCTTTCCTTGAGATGAATAAGCGTTGACAAAATTGGTGATTTCAGCAATTAGAGAATCAACCCCTTGGCGTAAATAAGCTAAATTTTCTCGCTCTTGTTTCTGCACAATTGCGACAAGATGTTCTCCCCCCCAATCTCGTTGAAGATCAAGTACCTTAAAATCATTTTTTTCGAGTACAAAGCGCAGAGTTTTGATAGAAAAATAAGATAAATGATCGGTAATAAAATCATAAACTCTTTGATGTTCTAAAGTTTGTTCAAAACTGGGAACTTCAATCAAACCAACCCCATTTGGCGTTAAATTTTCATAAACACCTTGCAAAAAATCATTGGGATCGGGGGCGTGTTCTAAAACGTGCATTGTCACAAACCCATCAAAGGGATACCCTTCAATTTGGGCATTTTTCCCCATATATCCCTGTTGAATTCTCAACCCCTGCTGGCGGCCTAATTCCGTTGAGCGCTCTGAAGGTTCAATCCCAAAAGAAATTGCACCAGCTTCTGCTAAAAGTTCCATGAAATGACCATCACCACAGCCGACTTCAAGAACATCTTTCCCTTTTAAATGAAACCGATCAACTAAATCATAGGCTTGTTGCTTCCTGTAAGATACCATACCAGGAGAACTGGCATGAGATGAACCCACTTGATCGGCATAGACTAAAGATTGGGCTGTAATTTGTACTAAACCACAATTCTGACATTGATAAACTTCTAAATCAATACCCAGATCGGAATCGAGTTGCTCATACTTCGGTAATACATGACCGCCTCGGGGGATATTTTCTAATTTGATACTCGGTTGTAGGGGTAAAGGAAATTTACAGACACGGCAATTTCTAGGTTCCATAGTTATTGTCAGGATTAATTTGAGCTTTAAACAAAAGGTGAAACAAAATCATCAAAACTTTCTCCTTGAGCATCCTTTGGAGAAGTTAAAGGATTGTCAATCAGCCATTTTATTGCTAAAGTTTCATCATTCCATCTCAGACTTCCTTCTGATTCTGGATGATACACTTCATCAACCTTGTAAAGAACTAAAGCTGTTTCTGTCAGCGCACAAAAACCA
>DATNRE010000803.1:0-7292 GCA_036703685.1 Candidatus Obscuribacterales bacterium | reverse complement strand
ACAGAACAACATCGAGTCGCTCAAGATCTCACCGCCAAAAATACCGATTTAATTAAACTCAATCGCATCAAAGACGAGTTTATGGCTTGTATTAGTCACGAATTAAAAACCCCCCTTACCGCAGTTTTAGGTTTATCAAGTTTATTAAAAGATCAAGCATTAGGAGAACTCAATGAAAGACAAACCCGTTATGCCCAATTGATTCATAAAAGTGGTCGTCACCTGATGTTAGTGGTGAATGATATTCTGGATTTAACCCGCATAGAAACCGGACAATTAGAGTTAATTCCCGAACCTTTACATATTCAATCGGTTTGTCAAGCCGCCTTTGATTTAGCCATTCAACATTATCAAAGCCAGGACAAATCGGATATTAAACTGCAAGCGGAAATTTTAGCCCAAGTTAAACGTCGATTTCACTTAGAGATTGAACCGGGTTTAGAAACCTTCGTTGCCGATGAACTTAGACTACGGCAAATGTTAGTTAATTTGTTATGTAATGCCCTAAAATTTGCCCCCGATGGCAGTGATTTTGGTCTACAAGTAGGTCGTTGGGAAAATTGGGTAGCTTTTACGATTTGGGATCGAGGGATTGGGATTCCTGATGATAAACAGCATCTAATTTTCCAAAAATTCCAACAGTTAGAAAGTCCCCTCACCCGGGAATTTGAAGGCACAGGACTGGGGTTAGTCTTAACCCAGCGTTTAGCTCGACTCCATGGGGGAGATGTCAGCTTTATTTCTCAACCGAATCAAGGCAGTAAATTTACCCTATTATTACCTCCTAATCCCCCCCGTTGTAATTGGGAATTGCCCCGTAAACTGGGTAGTCAAAACCATCAATTTTCCAGTTCTTCTGCTGGAGATTCTTCAAACACATCTCGGTTAGTCTTAGTGGTAGAAACCGTACCCAAATTTATTCAAAATTTGAGCGAACAACTGGCTGATTTAGGATATCGAGTGATCATTGCTCGTTCAGGAACAGAAGCGGTTGAAAAAGCCCGTTGTCTACAACCCAGGGTAATTTTACTCAATCCTTTAATTCCTTTATTGTCCGGTTGGGATGTTTTAACCCTACTGAAAACCGATCTACAAACCCATAAAATTCCGGTGATTATTACCGCAACTTTGGGGGATAAACAACGGGCACTCATGAATCATTGTGATGGATTTCTTCGCCTTCCTGTTCAAGAATTGGAATTAGAAAAATCATTAAAAGAGTTACTGCTGGAGGTTCCCTTTTCTGCCCCCCAACAGTTGATTATTCTTTGGTTTAGTTTGTCAGAAAATTCTCAAAATTTGGCTGCCGATGCAGATTCAAAAAATAAGAATTCTATTTACCATTCGGCTTTATTTTTATCTCGATTTTCCCATTGTCGAATTTTAGAAGCGGATGACGTGCATCAAGCGGCGATGATGGCGCAAATTTGGCATCCTAATGTGATGGTGCTAGAACGAGATAGTTCGATCCAAAATCCATCCTATTTGTTAGAGGAAATTAGTACACAAGAAAGTTTGACCCAATTACCGATTGTTACCTTAGATCCCGTCACGACTCAAGTTGCTAATCAAGTTAAAAATTTGTCAATTTTTCCCTGTTTAGCTAATTCCCAAGATGATCGGTTCAAAAATGAAAGTTTTCCTTTATCCATCAGTTCAGCTTTATTAGAAGTCGTCCAAATTGCCACTCGTTTAAGTTGGAAACCCAGTATTTTAGTTGTAGATTCTTCGATTTTACCTGAACAACAATTGGGTGAGTTATTAGATCCGCCTGATCCTGCTGATCCCACTAATTTTCAGATCGATCAAGCTCTAGTTCAATATATTGAAATTGCTGGATTTCAAGGGATTATGGGGAAAAGTTGGGAAGAAATTATTCGTAAAATTCAATGTAAGAGCTTGGATTTAATATTAATTTGTTTTCGGGGAAAATCTCTTTCTAATTTAGTTGAAGCCCTATCGACGTTAGAAAAAATAAAATCGAGAATACCGATCATTATTTTGGCCCAATCCGATATAAAAATATTGAATAAAACTGTTGATAGAAAACAAAAAAATCAATCTTCTCCTACGGTTGAATTAGAGGATTATATCTGGAAAAAAATGGCGGTTTATCTACAAAGATTTACCGCTAGTTTCCCTCTGAAAGTCTTACCCTTTAATTTATCGGTAGATTCTCTATTGGAAGAAATTAAAATCCTACTGACTCACCTTAAACCCGATCAATAAAGGGTCTAAAAATTAGCTTTTCAGAGATTCTATCGAATTTAATCAATATTTAACTCTCCCAGGACTTACGCAAATTTGGGGATGTAACCCTAAATGTAAGGGTAATTCATGAATTACCCCTACTATGGATAGTGGTGATGCGTAAGTCCTGTCTCCTAAAGGTTGTGTTATTTTAAAATAGATTAAAATATTAAAAACTAGAACGGGAAAAAACAATGCGCTGGTTGTCCTCTTTTACCTTAACAATAGCCTCTATTCTATTGACGACTCTCCCCGGAATCGCGGCAGAATCTATTATTATCCCGTTGGGAACCACAACTACTTCTATTTCTATTGATGCTTTAGAAAATTATACCCAAAAAGGCATAATTAACCCCGAAGAATCCCTATCTACTTATTTAAAACTATTAAATCCCGAACAAAAACATACTTTAATTCGACTCTTGAAAACCCGTTATACTAATCAAGATATTTCTATTCAACCTTTTTTTAACTCCCCCTTAATTTTATCTTTTTTAAACTATCTAGGAACGATCATTCAAACCCAATCGGGTGATAATGGAGTAGAAGCAATTCATACTAGCTTACTTGAAGTTGTGGATCAGCCCCATGGGTTTACTATTATAGACGTGATGCGCCAGTTTCCTAGTCCAGAAATTCGCTTAGATTTGGAAAAAACCCTAGAAATTTTAACTCGGATTTTTACATTAGTTCAGCAAACTCAGACCGTCACAAAATCCCTAGAATTTCTATCCCATATTGAAGCCGAAAAAGCTGATTTTACCGACTTTAGCCAGAAGCAAGATTTAATGAAACCCGGAACCTTTGTGGGTATTAAAAAAACAATTACTGTCAATAATCTTGAAAATAATCGTGAATTTGAGGTCGATCTTTATTTACCCGATCCGGCTCAAAGTGTAGATCAATTGACTCATCCTGTGATTGTGATTTCCCATGGTTTAGCTTCTGACCGTTCACGGTTTGAAAAGTTAGCAAGACATCTCAACTCCTATGGGTTTGTGGTGGCAGTTCCTCAACATCCAGGGAGTGATTATCAACAATTTCAATCCTTACTTCAGGGGGAAGTAAAAGACTTATTTGAACCCGCGCAATTTATTGATCGACCTCGGGATATTACCATGCTACTGAATCAACTCGAAAAACTCAATTCCAGCGATTTTAATAATCAATTAGATGTGCAAAATGTGGGGGTTATTGGTCATTCTTTGGGGGGATATACGGCTTTAGTTTTATCAGGAGCTACCCTGGATTTTACCCAACTAAAAACTAACTGTAAACCCTCTGATATTCCCTTAAATCCCTCAATTTTTCTTCAATGTCGAGCCTTAGAACTTCCTAAAAATAACTATCAACTTAAAGATTCCAGGGTCAAAGCTATTTTTATATTAAATCCAGTTAATAGTATTATTTTAGGAGCATCGGGTTTAAGTAAAATCAAAATTCCTGTTTTCATAACTGCAAGTAATGCAGATTTTCTCGCCCCCGCATTATCAGAACAGTTACAATCTTTTACTTGGCTTACCACTCCTAATAAATATTTAATGATGCAAAATCATGCTACTCACTTTTACGATATGACCGAGGAAAATACCTCCGAACTCTCAAACCTTCCCCAATTTATCCCCCCAACTTCTGAAATTAGTCGAAATTATATTAAAGCATTAAGTATCGCATTTTTTAATACTTATTTGACTCAAAATCCTGAATATAAACCCTATCTTAATGCAGCTTATATTCAAACTATTGCTGATCCAGCCTATCCTCTGAGCTTGATTCAATCTTTAACTCCTAACCAATTAAATAATGCAATTAGGGGAATAAATCCTGATAAAGACTGACTGATTTAATTAAAAATAGTTGACAGCATTAGAAGTTTCATGCTAAAATTAAGCCTATCAGATAATATATTATAATCCCATGTTAAAATTTATTAAAAATTCCCGATCCTGTCAAGGTAAAAAAAATAAAATCAGGACAACTTCGATCTCCGCTCAACTCATAAAAATCGGTCTAGGGATTCTATCTAGTTTAATCGCCACAACCTCCTCAGCAATTGCCGCCGAACAAATTGCTGTTCGGTATAGTATCGGTACGGTATTTATTTCCGTTGAAGACTTAGCGATATTTGCCCAAGAGGGAAATAGTTCTACAGTTTTATCGATTTCTGAACAAGTTCTCAGTGCTGAAGATTCAGAAAAACTGCGTCAACTTTTAGTTACTCCCATGACAGCCAGCCCGTGGAGTATTCAACAATTTAATAATAGTCCTACAGGTACTACAATATTAACCCGCTTTGGTAATTTTATTCAAACCGATAATGGAGAAAATGGTTTCAATGCTTTAAAAACAGCGATTAATCAAGCATCTAAACTTCCTGAAGGTTTAACATTACTGGGAATTCTACAAAATTTTCCGGGTCAAACCCTAGAAATCGATCTGAATTTTGCTATACAAGTCATTGAAGATTTATCTCAAATTATTTATGAAGATCAATCAATTATTAATTGGATTAACCAACAAGCTCAAGCCGAGATCAATAATCCAGCCCTACAAAATCGACCAACTAATTTAAGAAATCCGGGTACAACTCAATGGAAAAAAGAATCCTTGACCTTTCAAAATCCTCGACGTAATGTTCCTTCTCCCGTTGATATTTATATTCCCCAAATTTCAACCCCAGCCCCCGTTATTGTGATTTCCCATGGTTTGGGTTCCGACCGAACAACCTTCAAATATTTAGCGGAACATTTAGCCTCCCATGGGTATTTTGTAGCAGTTCCTGAACATTTAGAAACTAGTGCCGATGGATTAGCAAATTTCCTCCAGGGAAATGCTCAACCCCCCGATGCAGAAGTTTTTATCAGTCGTCCATTAGATATTACTTCCGTTCTCAATCTTTTAACAGAAAAAGCTAAAAATTCCGCCTTTCCCAGCCCCTTACTCTTAGATAATGTGGGGGTTTTAGGTCAATCCTATGGGGGTTATACCGCTTTAGCCGTAGGGGGTGCAACTTTTAATAGTACTAGAATTAATCAAGAGTGTGAAAAGTTTCTAAACCAGCAAATTACTTTGAATATTTCGATTTTATTGCAATGTCAAGCGGCTGATATTGCTAATAAAGGTTATAATCTTCAGGATGAACGAGTTAAAGTGGTAATTGCGATTAATCCCATTACCAGTGTGGTTTTTGGACAGGAAGGCATGAGTAAAATTCAAATTCCTACCTTAATCATTGGAGGAAGTGAAGATTATATTGCCCCCGCCGTTAGTGAACAAATTTATCCCTTTTCTTGGTTGACAACTCCTAATAAATATTTAATGTTATTGGAGAAAGGAACTCATTTTTCTTTCTTGGAATCAGGGGAAGCTGTGATTCCTGTCCCGGCTCAAATTATTGGCCCTGATCCTGAGTTGGCTTTCCCCTTTTTAAAAGCCATAAGTCTAGTATTTTTCAATAGTTATATTCGGAGTCAAACTGAATATTTACCCTATTTGAACGCGGGTTATATTCAGAGACTAGAAACCTCACCATTTAGTTTAACTATTGTGGATAAATTAACCCAAGACAATATTCAAGAAGCCATTAGTAAAGTTCGCCAATAGTCATATTTGCCAAGGATTGGTATATAATTTAACTTAGTACCTCAAGCCCCTAACCCTTTATTAAACTGCCCAATGATCCAGCCGATTTATCAGCCCCCTTTTACCCTGAAAAATGGCTTCTCAATGACCCTTTATGCCGCATTAAGAGCCAGTAAAAACTGGGAGAAAACCATTGATTTACCGGAACCATCCTATCAAGAAGTCGTATTTTTAGGAGCTTGTGGGATTCCCATTTATGGGATTGTGGCGATTCCAGAAAACCCCAGAGGAACAGTTATTGCCACCTATGGAATTACCGGAACTTTAGAAAACCAATGGTTTCTAAGAATCTGGGGAAGAAAAGCCTTTGCTGCGGGTTATGCGGTGGTTTTATTTGATTGGAGGGCGCACGGAAAAACCGCAGAATTATCCCCGACTTTAACCTCCGATGGACTATATGAAGGCGAAGATTATGTTAGAATTGCGGCTCAATCGAAATTAATGGGGTGTCCGGCTCCCTTTTGGTTTACGGGTTATTCTTTAGGCGGACAATTAGCATTATGGGCGATTAAAACCGCCCAAACCGTTAATAATTGGGGCGCGGATTTAGACTTACAAAATTCTGACATCGCTGGAGGAGCAGTAATTTGTCCGAGTTTAGATTCCACCCGTTCTTTATCCTATTTAGTTCAACATTCCTGGGGTAAATATTTAGAACGAGCGATTACCAAAGAGCTTAAAAAATTAGCTCGAAACCTCCATCAATATCATCCTAATGATATCGATCCAGAAGCCGTTAAACGGGCAAATTCTATCTGGGGATTTGATCATGAATTAGTTATTAAACGCTTAGGTTTTAAGAGCGTAGAAGCCTATTATGAAGCCAGTAGTGGATTGCAGTTACTTCCTCAACTTAGGAAACCCACATTGATTTTATATGCTGAAGATGATCCTCTATTTGATCCCAGCTTAATTCCCGAGTTAAAAGCCGCGAGTGATCAGAATCCGGCGATTGATTTAGTCTCAACGGATTATGGCGGTCATGTGGGTTATATTAGTAGTAAGACTTGCCAAAATCAATTCAATGATCCCGACCGATGGTGGGCTTGGAATCGGATTTTGGCTTGGTTTGATCAGCAGGAAAAAAAAACAGCAATTAACCCTCAACAGTTTGTTAGATTTAACTAATTGTGTTGATTCAAATTGAAAAAATCCTAGGCCCGAAGACAATAGACTAGGGCAATTCATGAATTGCCCCGAAGATTAATAATTGAAGATTTTGATATTTAATTTTTATATCTAATCGTTCCATTCACCACGGGGGGGAACCGGCGGATTGCGTTGCAATGTTACAGCTAAATCATCCTCAGGCCGACCACCTCTTAACCATTGTCTTAAAGCAGTTTCTACTACTTTACTGGGATCATTAGTTAAATGTTTTACTTGCTCCAATAATTGAG
>DATNRE010000802.1:0-13524 GCA_036703685.1 Candidatus Obscuribacterales bacterium | reverse complement strand
TTTGTTTTCCTGAAATTACTAAATCGGGAGTTAGGGAAAACAAACGATAGGGGGCGATCGCCTGTACGACAAACTGACCATCAATATTTTTTTGTCCGAAAATATACCATCCCGAAGCATTCACCGGAGAATGTTCTAAATCTTGATTAATTGAAGGTAAAGCCCCATCTCGGTTAGCAATTACAGAGGGTAAATAGACCTTTTCTTCTATGCCATTAAATTGTTCAGAGGCGGGATGATAATGACGCACTAAAAAGATATCATTTCCCAAATTTTCAATAAATCGAACTAGGGCATAAAATCGGCCGGTAATTTCAACAGGGTCATGTTGAATATAAAGACTGGGGCGCTCTAAACCCGTATCTTTAAAGATTATAGGTTCTTTGAGTACCACAATTACATCATCGTGGGGTCTAGCTCCAGCAATTGATTCTAGGGGGTCAACTTTTGACCAACCATTAATCCGATCGGGGTGAATATTTCCTTGGGATTTACTGACTTTAACTTGATCAATAAAGTTGACATCCTGGGTGACTAATTGAACTCTTTCCTTGACATTATTCCCTTTTAAATCCCATCTTAAATTAACAATTTGTCCGACTCGATGTTCATGGAATGAATCGGTATGATAAATCTCAAATAGCACTCCCTTTACCTGTTCCCGCTCTGATAGTTTAGGTAAAATTAATCGACCCATCCAGGTTCCAACAGGTTGATATAATTCTGGATTAAGGGTTTGTTTAACGGGATAATAAGCGACTTGATTAAAGGGGGCACTTTTGTAGAGTTCATAGTTACCAGATTTATTAAATATATCAGGATCTAACCCGGTAATTTCCCAATTTTCTAAGAGAATTCCTGTTACAATATCAACGGTTTGTTGGAGGTGGGTTTTGCCATTAGGAAGTTGATGATCTCCCATGGGGCCACCCATCATATTATGTCCCACTGGCCCCAGAGAAATAAAACTAATTTTACCGCGACGTTTGGCAAAATTCCAGTTTGATAACAGAGAAATCGGCCAGCGTCCCGGGAAAATAATCGCCCCGACTTTTTCAACGCTATCCTTATCCCCCACCAGATGATAGAGATGTTCTGTTACCATTGTCCCCGTATTTCCACTGATTACTCCAGCAATGGAAATCACCGTAATTGGGGCTTTAATGGTACGTTTGAGAAAGGTGACAGCGCCCATAGACATTTGACCGCCCCCGCTATAGCCCACCAATGTCACCGGAATTTCACTCCCGACGGGATAGCCATAGCTGAGTAAACTATTATACAGAACCTGTGCTAACCCTTGATTTTGAATCGGGCCGTAACGAGGATCGGCTGAAACTGCTACAGAGACGACATTTCGGGCGTTAACGATAAAACCAATGGGGTTGGCTGGATTTTGAACCACCATGGAGTCAATGATCCGCCACAAAAAAGATAGGAGCCGATTTTCAGTTAAGGGTTTATTTGTCACAGAATAGGGCATAATCCCTTTAACAATCGCTATATTATCGGGAGTGGCAATGGCAAGGGCATCTAAAAAACGTTCAACTTCTGGTAAATATTGATAGGAGCCTTGATTGATTCCATCTAAATACATGACATAGTGATTAAATGGGGTATCAATATTAGGATTTTCGACTAATGTTCCGGTATTTTTTAAGGGTTGAATGCCATACCATCCTGCCCACCAAGTTAAGGATTCGAGCGGTGTTAGGATAATAGAAATTAATAGGGCAATTAAACTAAATTGAACTAATCTTAAGCCTAACTTAAAACTATGATTGAGTAAACTAAAACCTATAGTTAAGGGGTTATTGGAATTAGGATATAAAATAAAAACTAATAGTAAAGTTAATAATGCTAGGGCGACAAATTTAACCGTAGAGGAAGTTTTTTGTTTGGGAATATTGTCTTGTTGTTCGGCTTCTAACCAAATTTCCTTGCCGACGGTCAGGATTTGAGGCTCATTCCCGTCGTACATGACCATTTCTTCTAGTTTTTTCGGGTCAGTAATTAATGAAGTTCCTGCCACTGAATTAGATAACCAACGACTAAAGGCTAAAATCGGGCGACCAATTGTTCGTTGGACAATTTGGAGGACAACCCAGCCGATGAAAGTACAAATAAAGACAGACCAATCTTCAAATCCGGCAATGGTTTCTAGTCCGACAAATTGAGCGAGTAAACTCCAAATGGAAAGGAATACTCCAATTGCAATTCCCATGTAGGGTAAACCAATTAGAAACCCTAACATTTGAGGGGCATAACTGAGTCCTACGGTTCTAAAAACCAGATCAAAACTCAGAGAAACATCAAAAAATAGGTTACTCGCAATCCAAATACTTCCCACCCACAATCCATAACTTAACGCAAAAACAATCGAAGAAATTCCTAAGCTAAGGATAAACCGAATCGGTGTAACTTTATTAGCAAATAAAACAATACATTGTCCAATGGCTTGAGATAAACCGGCGATGAGAACAATAATTAAGGCGACGGTGAGGCCATCGGGTAAGGTATTAATTTGATCAAAAACTTCTGGGTCGAGGGCGAATGCCCCCGAAACCAGATGCCAGAATTGGTTAAATGCGGTTTGCATAAAATAAAAATTTACAAAGATGCAATGAATTGTTTTTAAGTGGTTTCAAGTTTAACCTGAACGACCCTAAAAAGCAAGATTTAGGGTGAATTGTGACTCAATCAATCTATCTTTCAACTGTTGAATAAATTTCCAGCCCTTACTTACTGTGATGCAGTCGAACAATTAAATAACTGATTGACAGGGCTAAAACTGCAATAGCAAGTCCAATTAAATCTTCACCTCCTTTTTTATCGAGATCAAAAATAATGATTTTTCGTCCTACGGCAATTAAGGAGGTGACAATCACTAACTCCACTTGAATAACGTGTTTTTTTAAATATGCTGAGATATTTTCTAAAAGCTCTAAGGCAATCAAAATATTTAAAAATAATCCAAAAATTTCAAACAAAGAATCTTTAAAGATGAGATCAGAATCCGTCAACAATTTTTGGCCTAAATATAAAATTAGCTGACCACAGCAAACTATGATAATGGTTATCATGGCAATTGATAAGGTTTTTGCGATCGCCACTTGAATTTCTTCTAATATTATTAAAAAATTTTCGTCGCTAAACCAATGGGTGAGGGATTCAAAAAAAGTTCTTTTGCGTGACATAGTGACCCGTGAATTAGAGTTGGACTGAAAATAGAGCAGGGATGGAGCAATTTACTATCAATATATAAGTTAAAACCCGTTAAGGCAAGACTATTCTTTAAAATTAATCTCACCAGTCCAGAAACCCCCATTTTTAAAGGGTTTCAACAAAGCTTAACAATTATATTTATTAAAATTCATCTATATTAGTAGGCTGGGTTAACTGTCAGTAAAACTCAAGGTCATCAAACCCTATTATCTTTGTTGTCCTAAAATCATATAATCGTCAATAGTATAACTTGAATTATAGTTTAAATTAAAATAGTCCTTACAAAGAGGACTAATATAACTTTGACGAGGCAATTTTTCCCGTGCTAATTTACCAAATTCAGAGGGTGATAATTGTTCTCTAGTTCCTGTAGATGTCAAATATTTATACCACACTAATTTTAAACCCATTTCTTCAATAAAAGATCTAATGACACTATATTCTAGGTGATAATCTTGGCGATGTCGTAAATTAAAACCTTGGAACAATTTCTTATCTTGAACAATAAATAACACATAACCATCCGTTTGTAAACAGCGATTAAAAATATATTGAAAATTACTATTAGCTTTTTGTCTGAGTTGAGGTTGATAAAAGAAACAATGGGAAATGATAATAAAATCAAAGAAATTCTTAGGCATTTTGTCAAAATTAGACTTATCTCCTAATAAGTCACAGGTATCAAAGCGAAAATAAGCGTTAGTGGGTTGGAGTTGTTGCTCAACATATCGGCGCCAAAACTGAAGTCCTCGATATTGAAATCTCGATTGTTTTTCTAAAGAATAATAGGCAATTTTAAATTCCGAGGAATTCATCCCTTGATAATTACTTCTCAGGAATAAATCTAAACCATAAATCATCGTCCCAGGGCCAGCCGCAATATCTAAAATATTCAGATGTTTGGGTAATAACCCGGTTTTATAAATTAAAAACCAAGCTAAATAAGCACCATAAACATTCGTTAAAAAATAGCGTAAAAAATAAACATAAGGACTCAATTCAAAACTATATTCAGGATCTTCTCCAAATTTCAAGCCATTCAAATCTTCAACAGCTTCTTTTAAGGAGTTTTCAAAATTTTTTCTTTGACTCATTTGTTGAAATTCGTCTTCAATAAACCGAGATAAATTCAACTCAAGATCATTAAAAATATCAGCGTCAATTCCTGTGCATTGAATTAAATTATCATCGGGCTCAATTAAATTAAATTGTTGAGTAATTCGAGTAATAATATTCCGATCAGGAATAATAAACTTTTCTTCCCCAAAATCAAATTCAGTCGGGAATGAATCTAATTGTGAGAAACTTTTAAGTTCTTGCTTTAATCTTAAAATTTCTTTCTGTTTTTGCTTTAATTCATAATCGGTTTCTAACTTATCTTGAAATAACTTTTCTAACCCTGAAAGTTGCGTTTTTGAGCGTCTAATCTCTTGTAAAATATTCTGAGCTTGTTGTTCATTTCCTCGCTGTAAAGATAAAAATAACTTCAGAGAGCGCCAACCCTGAATTATAATATCAATCATAGCCAAACCCTTCCCGTCCCTCTTTAATTTCTACATCACCGAGCAGAAACTCTAATTTCTGTTTAAATAGAAAATAGTTTTCCTGTTCTTGATTATACCACCAAGCATATTTTTGTTTGATAGCGATCGCTTGTTCACGAGTTGAAGCAACTAAACTTTTTCCTTGAGTGGCATGAAATTCTTGAATTACTATTCTATCTACAAAACTTAATTTTAAGATAAATTCGTCTTGATCTTCGGGTAACGTTGGTAATAGCGGTGTAATCGTAATCGCAAACCTAATATCATATCCGACTTTAAAAGGAATATTATACCTTAATTTTCCTATAGCTTGAATTCGAGATTTAATACTGGGTGATTGAGGTTCAAAATCCCGTTTTACCGTTTCACTTCCCGTAGGAATACTTAAATTAATTCTTAAAGTTTTAAACTTTTGTAATAAATCAATATCTCTAGTAATCATCGGACTCCGAGTTTGAATCACTAGAATTGGTTGATACTTTACCATCACCTCTAATAATTGCCGAGTTAGTTGTACTTTAGCCTCAATCGGTTGATAGGGGTCAGTCACACTACTCATATAAATACTTGGTGGTTTTTCGGGATGACGACGATACCATCTTTCTAACTCTTTTTCTAAAATTTCTGCGGCGTTTTCTTTGATAATTACCCAATTTCCCCAATCTTTTCGCATCTGGGGATTAGGACTAAAAGCCGCCGCATAACAATAACTACATCCATATTGACAGCCTCGATAGGGATTAAGAGTAAAGTCATAATCCCGAATAAAACCCGTGGCTTTATTTAATAAAGATTGAGCATTTTTTCCATAAACATTGACTTGACCAAATTTTTCCTTAACCAAAAATTGATGTTGAGCTAACAAATCATCGGAGTAGTTTATTTCTGACATACCTCAACATAGAAGGGTTATAAAAAAGAATATTCTGAAATGTCTGAAAATGCAAGAATCATCGTATACTAATAATTTAGGTTAATTTATATTCCATTAGTTCCATGCCGAGTTTAGCTGAAATCCACAACTTAGGATTAGAAATTATCTTAGTTGCTGGTTGGTTAGGTTTAATTTTAGGAGTAGCAGAAGGACTGAATCGAGGTTTTTCGGTTAATGCGGAGGTTTCCCGTAAAATTGTTCATATTGGTACCGGAAATGTAATTCTACTGGCTTGGTGGCTGAATATTCCGGCTTGGGTGGGAATTGCAGCGAGTGTAATTTCAGGAATTATTGCCCTAATTTCCTATCAAACCCAGATTCTTCCCAGTATTAATAGTGTGGGACGTAAAAGTTTAGGGACGTTTTTTTATGCGATTAGTATTGGGGTTTTAATCGGCTATTTTTGGACAATTCAACAACCTCAATATGCAGCTTTAGGAATTTTAATTATGGCTTGGGGGGACGGTTTGGCGGCGGTGATTGGTCAACAATGGGGTAAACATAAATATCAGGTTTTTGGGAATAATAAAAGTTGGGAAGGTTCCTTAACCATGCTGTTAGTTAGTTTTATTGTTTGCGCTCTTATTTTATTAGCAACACAAGAAAATAATCAAATGTCTTTAATTATTTCAATAGCTGTAGCGTTTGTTACTACAGGATTAGAAACTTTTTCAAAGTATGGAATTGATAATCTAACGGTTCCTTTAAGCAGTGCGTCTCTGGCTTTTCTACTCAATCAAATATTTTAAGTTTATACCCAATTTAATCATCGGCATCTGACCTGAACTCAAAAACAATAAATCCCCCATGGAAGTGATGAGGGATTTGGGTTGATTTTGAACCACATCATGACAAGATTGACTCACAATTTAATAACTGAATGGTTAGTGTTTCCAGCGCTGATCTTTTTTGGGTTTGACTTCAAAAGGTTGTACACCGACGGAGGGGTACATATCATCATCAATAATAAACATCCGCCCAGCGGCTTCAGTGAGATAGGTCATCATTTCTTTAAGAGAGCGTAAAATATTCATACTTCCTTACCTCAGCTTAATGATTTGGCTTTCTATACCTACTATTCTAGGGTAAAAAATCAGAAAAAGGGTAGATTTGCAACATTTATTTGCATATTTTTACTTTTCTATTTCCTGAGTTTATCCCATCAGTTTGAATCGTCATAAATACTGGATGAACCCGATTCGGGGTTGATAAACAAGACCAAACCCCTATAACCCTATTTGGATTTAAGACTGCAATCCTTTTAATACCTTGTCGGTAAAAGCATTAATGGATTTACCGACATTTTTTTTCAATTTCCAGGCTTTGAACGCGACTTCATAATCCTCGCCCTCTAATTGATAGGTTTTCCAAGCTCTCAGGGTTAAAAACAATCCCCAAGTTAAAAAGACAAAGGCTGCAAATCCGATGCCATGCCAAATCACCAGGTTCATTAAAATCAAGAAAGAGTTAACAATCCCAAATTGAATCAGATTTTGTTTGAGTCGATTCTGGCGATAGGCATTAAAAACCAACTTTTCATTGGCTTCTTGTTTTTGTAACTTCCACTGCTGTTCAGCCAGTTCTAAATCCTGGGGAGAAATTCCTAAATCCGTGGCAATATCTAACAATTCTTGACGAGTCATTTCCTCGTTATCTTGTTTACGAGAAATAGCAATATAGAGAATTTCTTGTATATCTTCCTGTAAATAGGTCGGGGTGATTTGACTGTCTGAGTTGGTCATAAGTTTTTCTGATCAAGCTAAAATACGAATAGGACAAGGTTTACAGTTGATCTGCAACCCTAATAATATCTAGCCTAACCTATCCGCTCAGAGTATAGGGCGGGTTCTAGGGGCGAGATTTAAGATACAGTTAAAAAAAGTCGGTAATCAATACCGTTACGAGGAGAATTGTTCATGAATCTGGTTGTACTCCAGAATGGATTAGATAATATTTCTTTTGCCATTTTGTTGATCACCCTATTGTTGTATTGGGTGGGAGCAGCATTTCCTAATCTTCCCTATTTATCAGTGTTGGGAACTGCGGGAATGGCGATCGCCAATCTCTCTATTGTCGCCTTATTAGGGGCGAGATGGATTGAAGCGGGTTACTTCCCGATTAGTAATCTCTATGAATCCTTGTTTTTCCTGACTTGGGGTTTAACAACTATTCATCTAATTGCCGAACAAATGAGTCGCAGTCGCTTAGTTGGGGTAGTCACCTCTCCCGTGGCGATGGGAATTGCGGCCTTTGCCACCCTGAAGTTACCGCCCCAAATGCGGGTCGCCGAACCCCTCGTCCCAGCCTTGAAGTCAAATTGGTTAATGATGCACGTTAGCGTCATGATGGTGAGTTATGCCACCTTAATGGTGGGATCTCTGTTAGCGATCGCCTTTTTAATTCTCACCCGGGGACAGGAAATCGAGTTAAGTGGAAGTTCTTTAGGAACTCGGATTTCCCGAAATCATCAGAAACCCGTTAGCCAGATCATCAATTACGCTCCAGAAGTCCTGGTGGAGTCCCACCCCAAAGGGTTAACGACCAATGGTAATAGCACAACGGCCGTGTTAGAGTTCGTCAAAACCGATAACCTAGAATCGGCTCCCCTGCTTTCCCCCCAGCGATTAACTTTAGTGGAAACCATTGACAATATCAGTTATCGGATTATTGGATTAGGATTTCCCCTGTTAACCATCGGAATTATTTCCGGGGCGGTCTGGGCCAATGAGGCTTGGGGTTCCTATTGGAGTTGGGATCCCAAAGAAACTTGGGCGTTAATTACTTGGTTAGTGTTTGCAGCCTATTTACACGCCAGAATTACTCGCGGTTGGCAAGGTCGAAAACCTGCTATTTTAGCCGCCACGGGATTTGTGGTGGTCTGGGTCTGCTATTTAGGAGTGAATCTATTAGGAAAAGGTTTACATTCCTACGGTTGGTTTTTCTAAATCAGTTAATCCTTAGTACAAAATACAATTTTCAGGACATAAACATGAGCGATTTTACTTCTATTCTCAATGATGATGATGTGATTAATACCAGTGAAAGTGCATTGATGTTTCAATGTACCTTTAAAGCCAGTGAATTTCTGTCGATTATGGAATCCAAGTTAGAGGAAGAAAATTTATTTAAGGAAGGAATAGAGTGTCAACTCTTGCGTCCGGGTCAATCTTGGAAAACCGGAAAGTTTCGGATTTGTTTAGAATTTTGTTCCGATGAACCGGATGTCGAAGCTAAAGGTGCTGTCCTAACTTCTGAATATGCTTCTCCTACAATCCCCTCTGATTCGGGTTCCGATCTTCCCCCTTTCATGAACCAACGCACTAAAAGTGTAGGAATGTGGAGTTAGTTATTCGTTGGAAATTTAACAAAATTTATTAATGTTCAAAGTTCAAGAGATTTAATTTTGAATTTTGAACATTTTTTTTAATCCAAAGCAGTAGTAAGCCCTTTAGGGCTAAGAGGCGTAAAATATTGTAGTAAGCCCTTTAGGGCTAAGAGGCGTGAACGCCTCACTACAATTGGATGACAGCCTAATTTAAAAGGGGTAAAGAATTATGAAAAAATCACCGACAAATTTTAACTTATTGTTAACCTTTGTACTTTTGTCCTGTGTTGCTTGTACTCCTAACTTTCCGCCGTCAACGGTATTCCGCTCCAATCCCAAAACTGCTACTCCTGCTGCTAATTCCCCCCAAAATATATTAGAAATTGCGATTATTCCCTCTGTCAGTTCAACGCAACAACAGGATAAAATCCAACTTTTGGAGGACTACTTAAATCAAGAACTTAATCAAACTGTTAAAATTAAGTTAACAAAAGATTATGAAACCGGGGTTAATTTATTAGTAACCGGGCAAGTGGAAGTGGCTTATCTGGGCCCTTTAGCGTATATTAAAGCCAAGCAACGTAATTCTGATTTAGAGCCAATTGTTGCTCATATTGAAAAAACAACGGGCCGACCTTGGTACACAAGTGTTATGGTGGTAAACCGTCAGGCTGGAATTAATACCCCAGCAGATATTCGGGGAAAACGTTTTAGTTTTGTCAGTCCTTCATCAGCCTCGGGTTTTCTTTTTCCCAGTGCGGAATTTAAAAGATTAGGAATAATGCCGGATCGGGATTTTTCTCAGGTGCAATATTCCGGCGGACATGATAAAAATATTGTGGCTTTAGCTGAGGGTAAAGTTGATGCGATCGCCGTTGATAAATCCGTTTATCTCGAAGCAGTAAAACAGAATAAACTCCCCGAAAACCAATATAAAATGATTTGGGAATCCGATCCAATTCCTAATTCTCCCTTTGTGATTTCTAGTACCTTACCCTTAGAATTAAAAACAAAATTTCAGCGAGCTTTAATTAATGCGCCAGAAGGGTTAGTAAGTGTCGGAGGAACAACAGCAACAGGTTACACCATAGTTCAAGATGAAGATTATGAACCTATTCGGAAACTTCAAGCCTTTTTATTATTAGAATCACCTACTCAAAACCCATGAAAATTTCTACTAAGTTTATTGGATCTTCAGTTTTAGTTTTTGGTTTTGTCTGTATCCTATTTAATGGGAGTCAATCGGTTTTTATCCAATCAGAGATGGTATTAAAAGAGCATAGAGAACGAAATCGCCAAAGTTTAAATCAGATCTTAAATTTACAAATTGAAGCCCGGGATCAAATTGTGGCACTCAAGGATTATCTGCTTTTGGGAAATAATCCTACGGATATGATCCGTTATCAGAAATCTAAATCGAGTTTTCAAATCACATTACAGGAATTGCAAATCCTCCTGCCTAATTCTACTGATTTAGATGTGATTTATAGACGACAGCAAGAATTAATCCGATTAGCTGATAGTTTAAAAGAATATCAACAGGTGGATTTACCTCGATTACAACAGGATATCAGAGCTATTAATTCTTTTAGTAAAAATATTGAGGTTTCCCTAGATTTTTTATTAGATAGTATTCAACAACAGGAGCAAGTTGCCGAAGCACAAGTCATACAAATTCACCAAACCGTTGTTTTTACTCAAACCCTAATATTAGGGATAATTTTTTTGGTTTTTGCCTTACAATTTGCCTTAATTTTACTCCCCGTTATTCGTGCTTTTCGAGAATTACAATTTGGCGTTCAGAAACTCGGTGCAGGAGACTGGAATCACCGCGTTAAAATTCAATCGGGAGATGAAATTGAAGAAGTGGGGAACTATTTCAATCAAATGGCAATACAGTTATCAAATTTATATCTGAGTTTAGAAGAAAAGATTAGAGAAATTACCCAAACTAATGATTTACTGACACAGGAAATTAGCGATCGCATTCAAACCGAGGCGGATTTACAAAATACCCTACAAAAATTACAACTGTCTCAAGAGATTATTCAATTAGAAAAGATGTCAAGTTTAGCAAAAATGGTGGGGGGAATTGCCCATGAAATTAATAACCCTGTCACCTTTATTTCTGCGAATTTAACCCATGTTAATAATTATTTTCAAGATTTAATTAGTTTAATTTCTCTTTATCAGAAATATTACCCCGAATCCGTTCCTGAGATTCAAGAATTTGTTGAAGAAATTGATTTAGAATTTCTCCAAACAGATACTACCAATGTGATCAAATCCATGGCATTTGGGGCTACTAGAATTAAAGATATTGTGCAATCCTTACGCACCTTTTCTCGATTAGATGAAGCCGATTGTAAAGCAGTAGATATTCACCAAAGTTTAGAAAGTACCTTACTCATTTTACATCATCGCTTAGAATCTAATTCTAATCATTCCCCGATTAATGTGATTAAAAATTATGATAATTTACCCTCGGTTGAATGTTATCCCAGCCAACTCAATCAGGTTTTTATGAATATTATTATCAATGCTATTGATGCTTTAGAAGACCGAAATCACCCTCAGAACTTGGCGTCTACCTCACCCCTCAATTTAACATTCCCGACAATCTCAATTAGCACTCACCTCATCCCCAGAAAAGGCGTTGAAATTCGGATTGCTGATAACGGATCGGGTATTCCTGCGGAAATTCAGTCTAAAATTTTTGATCCCTTTTTTACTACAAAAGATGTAGGAAAAGGCACGGGATTAGGGTTATCCGTGAGCTATCAAATCGTTGTTGATCAACATGGAGGAGAATTAACCTGCCATTCCCAATTCGGTCAGGGCACGGAATTTAGGATAAAAATTCCCCTCAAACAGCAGAATATACAGCCATTAGTAATTCCTGAAAAAGCTATAGCTTTAGGGAACAGGGAACGGGGAACAGGGAACAGGGAATGAGTTTCACAGATTTAGTAGAGACGCGCGGCGAGCGCAGCGATGCCGAAGGCTATTGGCACGTCTCTACGGTAATGCGTAGCTGAAAATTAATTTTGGATTCTTTCCACCGGGGTATTAATCGTTTGAGCTTTTTTAAAGGTTAATAATCCTAACCCAGCCAAAACTAAAGCCACAATTGCCATCACCACCATAAAGATTTTTTTGGTTTTCATCGTTGCGGCTTCGTATTGCAACAACATTTCCTGTTTAATTTTTCTCTCTTGTTCCGAAGGTTCTGGATTCATGAAATTTAGGATGATGGGTTAGAAGTTGACGGGTGAATATAAACCGCCAACTTCCTTCTAATTAACTTACCGAACTTTGTACTACTGCTTGAGACTGGGGTGTAGTTTGGGTCTGAATATAAGCAGACAAACGATTCAGGGCATTCAAATAAGCCTGAGCCGAGGCCACAATAATATCGGTATTGGCCGCATGACCGGAAAATACCCGGTCTTGATAACGTAACCGAATTGTTACCTCTCCGATCGCATCAATTCCCGCCGTCACCGACTGCACAGAAAACTCAATTAACTCATTCGGCACATTGGCGACCCGGTTAATCGCCTGATAGACCGCATCCACCGGGCCAGTCCCAATGGCCGCATCGGTTAATTCCTGACCATCGGGGGTGCGGACTGTGACCGTAGCCGTGGGACGGGCTTGATTGCCACAGGACACCTGGACAAATTCCAAATGGAATAATTCCGGGGTTTGTTGAATTTCATCCTTAACAATGGCTTCCAAATCCCAATCGGTGATTTCTTTTTTCTTATCGGCCAATTCCTTAAACCGGATAAACGCCTTATTCACCTCCGGGTCGGTTAATTCAAATCCCAACTCCCGCATCCGAGATTGAAAAGCATGGCGGCCGGAATGTTTCCCCAAAACAATCAGGTTATCATTCAACCCAATCGATTGAGCATCCATAATTTCATAGGTGCGTTTATGCTTCAAGATTCCATCTTGATGAATTCCCGACTCATGGGCAAAGGCATTCGCCCCGACAATCGCCTTATTGGGTTGGACTAACATCCCGGTCAAGTTAGAAACTAAGCGAGAGGTTTTATAAATTTGCCGGGTATCAATATTGGTCAAGGAGGCTTCTGATTCTGGATCTCGACCCAAAAAAGGATTAAAATACTGCCGACGGACGTGCAAGGCCATGACCAGTTCTTCTAAGGCAGCATTTCCCGCTCGTTCTCCGATGCCATTAATCGTACATTCCAACTGCCGCGCCCCATTTTTCACCGCTTCTAAGAAGTTAGCCACGGCCAAACCCAAATCATTATGACCATGGACGGAAATAATCGCTTGGTCGATATTGGGGACATTTTCTTTAATTCCTTTAATGATCGCCCCAAATTCCGCCGGGGTGGTATAACCGACGGTATCTGGGATATTAACCGTGGTGGCTCCGGCTGCGATCGCTCGCTCCAAAACTTGATACAAAAATTCCGGGTCAGACCGTCCCGCATCTTCAGGGGAAAACTCAATATCAT
>DATNRE010000801.1:0-6257 GCA_036703685.1 Candidatus Obscuribacterales bacterium | reverse complement strand
CAATTAAAACCTGAGTCCTGAAACGAAACGGTACAATAGATACAGACCCACGCAAGTCTGAGTGCTGAAAATGTCCACCCCCTTGCCTCCTCAGAAACCTCAAACACTCCTGAACACAATCACACAGGTTGTCCAGACCCTTCACGCCAAAGTTAATTTTTCCCGGCTGATCCTCAAACCCAATGCCAAAGTCCCAGAACTGATAGTACATCAGGCTGATACTAACAAAGCCGAAGTTTATCCCCTATTGGGCGATCACTATGTGGTCGGGCGATCTTCCCGAACCTGCGATATTGTTGTTCGTAACCCCCTGGTTAGCCAAACCCATATCAGTATTGTCCGATCTCCCAAAAAAACAGGATTATTGCCGGGTCGCACCGGATTTATGATTCAGGATGAAAACTCCACGAATGGCCTATATTGGGGACGAAGACGGGTTAAGGAATTGCCGTTACGACATGGGGATAGTTTCACCTTGGGGCCCCCGGAATTGGCCTCCGTTGCCCGGGTCGAATATCGTGATCCGCCTCCTTGGTATCTGCAAACCCTCCGTTATGGGTTTTATGGAATCTGTGGTTTAAGCGCCGCCGTGGGCATGGTGGTGCTGTTTGAGTCGCAAAAATTTGAAGTCGATCCCCTACCAAAAACCGTAACCGGGCCAGTAATTATTCACGCCGCCGATGGCCGTCCCCTGCGAGAAGCTAATACGATCGCCCATTTAGAAGCGGATAAGTTATCGGATTTTGGCCCCTATTTACCTAAAGCCGTGGTAGCTTCTGAGGATGCTCGGTTTTATTGGCATTTGGGAATTGATCCATTAGGAACGTTGCGGGCATTATTAACCAATGTGCGGGATGGGGAAATTCGAGAAGGAGGAAGTACCCTTTCTCAACAGTTAGCCCGGAGTTTATATCGGGATTATGTCGGTACGGAAGATTCGGCGGGGCGGAAATTTAAGGAAGCGGTTGTAGCCCTGAAATTAGAAGCGGTTTATGGTAAAAATAAGCTACTCAAAACCTATTTGAATCGGGTTTATTTGGGGATTAATTTATATGGATTTGAGGATGCGGCTAAATTCTATTTTAACAAATCTGCCAAGGATTTAACCCTTTCAGAAGCAGCAACCTTAGTGGGAATTTTACCCGCGCCCAATAGTTTTAATCCGATTCAAAATTATGAATTAGCAGTGCAGTATCGCGATCGGGTGATTAGTCGGATGTTAGAACTGGGCATGGTTAATGAAGATGAAGCCGATCGCGCTCGCCGTTCTCGCATTGAAATTAATCCTAAAGCTCAGGAGTTTTTAGAAAGTACCATTGCTCCCTATTTTTATGATTATATTTTTGCTGAATTGCAGCAACTATTAGGGGAACAATTAGCCAGGGAAGGCAATTTTATCGTAGAAACAGCATTAAATCCTTCCATGCAAACTATTGCAGAATCGTCCTTAAAAAGTTCGATTCAGACCCCAGGAGCAACTAATGGGTTTTCTCAAGGAGGTCTGGTAACATTAGATTCTAATACCGGGGAAATTTTAGCAATGGCGGGGGGTGGAGATTATAAAGAAAGTCAGTTTAACCGTGTTACCCAAGCTCAACGTCAACCGGGATCAACCTTTAAATTATTTACCTATTTAGCAGCGCTCGCCCAAGGTATTCCTCCGGGTCAAATCTATTCCTGTGAACCCTTAACTTGGAAAGGACAAAGTTATCAAGGGTGTGAACGCAGTGGGGGTGATATTGATATGTATAGAGGGTTAGCCTTATCAGAAAATGTGATCGCCCTGAGAATTGCTCAAGATGTGGGATTAGATCGAGTTATTGATATGGCAAAAAGCTTAGGAGTTAAGTCAAAACTTGATCCAGTTCCGGGTTTAGTGTTAGGTCAAAGTGAGGTGAATCTATTAGAAATTACGGGAGCTTATAACACCGTTGCTAATAATGGTTTACATCATTCTCCCCATGCCATTAAAAGAATTTTAGATAGTAGTGATTGTACGGATTTTAATGATATTAATACCTGTCGCGTGATTTATGCTTATGATCGACAAAATCCCACAATTCCTTCAATTTTATCGGCTTCTGTGGCCGAAACAATGACAACTTTATTGCAAGGAGCAATTCGTCGGGGTACGGCTAAAAGTGCCTATATCGGGTTAGGAGAAGCGGGCAAAACCGGAACGACAAATGATAATGTTGATTTATGGTTTATTGGTTATCTTCCTGATTCTAAATTAACCACGGGAGTTTGGTTAGGGAATGATGATAATTCTCCTACTAATGGAAGTAGTGCAAATGCGGCTCAATTATGGCGAGATTATATGAGTCAAATTGCGAGATAATTGTTGAGGGAACAGGGAACAGGCAATAGGCAATAGGCAATAGGCAATAGGCAATAGGCAATAGGCAATAGAGGAGAATTATACAGAAAATCATGATTCTCCTAATTCAAAAATCTGTGCAGCCGTTAAATTTAATTCGGGGAATATAGCCGATTCTATTCTATCATTTTCTCTAAATAAATTTACCATATATTCACCATCGATCATTTGATAAACTGAAATAGTGGGTTGTTTGGGATTACCAATATATCGCCGACCTCCTAACCCTAAATAATCAATAATCCAATATTCTTTAATTCCTAATTTTTCATATTCTGATAATTTCATTAAATAATCATCTTGCCAATTGGTACTGACTACTTCTACAACTAAAGGTAAACTTTCACCTTGAGTAATAGTTGAGCGCTTTTTCCACATTAGTTCATTTTCTAGCGCATTTTTATTGATCAAGGTCACATCTGGAATATAACCTGAATTATCAGAATCAATAGGTTTGATAATACATTGTCGAGGAATAAAATAAGGTAATTGTAAACGCCGAATTTCTAAGGTCAACTCGGTAGCAATTTCTCCAGCGACTTGTTCATGAGTTCCTGTAGGCTGCATTTCTTTAATAACTCCTTGATGTAATTCATACCGTCCGTAACCATCGGGAACCCAGTCCAAAAATTCCTCCAAGGTGATTAATTTAACTTCCGTTTCCGATTCCAAGTAAATAGTCATAAATAAAATAACACTAATAAGACAGTTCGTTGTTGCGCTTAAGCGCATCTTGTCGTTGCTGTTTATAGCTAAGAGTAGGAGCGCCACATCGCAACAACGAATTATTTTTTTATAGTATAACAATTTATAGAACCCGGGTTTCTCAGAAAAACGGTTTCTTCCGGTTATCTTAGGGTAAAATAAACTCAGGCTCGTTTGAGTTAGATCATCTATGAGTTATTGCTTAAATCCCCAGTGTCCTCAACCCCAGAATACCCCAGAGGCTAAATTCTGTTTAACCTGTGGGGCAAAATTGTTATTAAGAGAACGGTATCGTGCCGTTAAAGTGATTGGTCATGGGGGGTTTGGCAAAACATTTTTAGCTGTGGATGAAGATAAACCCTCCCGTCCCGCTTGCGTAATTAAACAATTTCGCCCCCAAATGCAGGGCAATTCTCAAAAAGCCATTGAGTTATTTCATCGAGAAGCAGAACGTTTAGATGAGTTAGGAAAACACCCTCAAATTCCCGAATTATTAGCCCATTTTGAACAAGAAAATCATCAATATTTAGTCCAAGAATTTATTAATGGGCCGAATTTAGAAGCGGAAATTTTAGATCACGGGATTTTTAATGAAGCCCAAATTCGCCAAGTCTTAGATGACTTATTACCCGTTTTACAATTTATTCATCATCATCGGGTGATTCACCGAGATATTAAACCCGCGAATATTATTCTGAGAGAGGGATCTTTATCGGCAAAATTGCCCTTAGTTAGTCCTGAATTTTTACAACAATTGCGGGGAGAATCTTCGCTTCAAAATACTCCTGGGGGTTCTCAACCTCAAGGTCAGTTAGTATTAGTAGATTTTGGGGCGGCAAAGGTGGTAACGGATAGTCAAGTTCCGATTATGGGAACAGTAATTGGCAGTCCCGAATATGTCGCCCCGGAACAAACCCGAGGACAGGCAATTTATAGCAGTGATATCTATAGTTTGGGGGTAACTTGTATTTATTTAATGACGCAAATTTCTCCTTTTGATTTATATGATATTCATGAGGATCGGTGGATTTGGCGAGATTATTTAAAACAAAATTCTGTGAGTTCGGAATTAGGAAAAATATTAGATAAAATGTTAGCCGTATTACCCAGTCAACGTTATGATTCTGCTTTAAAAGTCCTAAAAGATCTACATCCGAGTGGCATACCTGTAGCGATCGCCCGCCATTTACAAACCCCATCCCCCCCAACTCCCGCACCCCAAACCGTTAGAACTCCCGCCCCATCGCCTTCCCAGACCTTACCCCCCCGCACGACCCAACAACTCACACCCCCCCAACAGCAGCGTGTTCAACCCTTGCACCCGCCTTCCTGGAAGTGTGTCCATACCCTCAGTGGTCATCGCAACGCTATTACGGGAGTGGCTTTCAGTCCCGATGGCCAGACCTTGGCGAGTGGAAGTCAGGATCAAACCATTGAAATTTGGCGGCTGGACTCGGGGAAACGGTGGTATACCTTAGTTGGTCATAGTAATTGGATCACGACTATTGCTTTTAGTCCTGATAGCAAGACTTTGGCGAGTGGGAGTCGGGATCAAACCATTGAAATTTGGGATATGACCAAGGGTAAAAGGTGGTACACCCTCACGGGTCATCAAGACGGGGTGGAAGCGGTGGCGTTTAGTCCCAATGGTCAATTCTTAGCGAGTGGAAGTCGAGATAAAAGTATTGAAATTTGGAATATGAATAAGGGAAAACGGGGGTTTACTTTAACAGGTCATCAGGATCGAGTTTATAGTGTGGCGTTTAGTTTGGATAGTCAAAAGTTAGCCAGTGGGAGTCGAGATCAAACGGTAAAAATTTGGGATTTGAACACAGCAAAGGAAGTCCAAACCTTAACAGGTCATGGGGACTGGGTGAGAAGTGTGGCGTTTAGTTTAAACGGTCAATTATTGGCTTCGGCGTCTAAAAACGGCATGATTAGAATATGGCAAAATCAACAGGAAAAATGGGTATTATTAAGAACATTAAGAGCCGATGATCAAGAGATATTTAATATTGTTTTTAGCCCAGATCATCGGTTTTTAGTGAGTGGAGGAGGACAGGGAATAATTGATATTTGGGATATACAAAAAGGGATATTATTAGAAACCATTAAAGCCCATGATAGTGATATTTTTACGGTGGCGTTTAGTGGGGATGGTCAATGGTTAGCCACGGGAAGTTATGACCGGACGGTGAAGTTGTGGAAACAATAACATTGATTCTTAGAGGTGAGGTTAAAATCTATATTAATGATCGTATTAATTTAATTATCTATTCTTCTTAAAATAGTTTCTATTTGAGCTTTTAATTCGGGTAAATTTCGTTCAATAACAGACCAAACAATTTCTGTATCGATCTCAAAATAATTGTGAACTAAGATGTTTCTCATTCCAATCATTTGTGACCAAGGCATTTCTGAATATTGTTCTCTAAAATCTCCTGAAAGTGCGCGAGATGCTTCGCCGATAATTTGTAAATTTTGCACAAACCAAGTTTGAATTAATTCATCTTCTTCAAAACAGGTCTTACCTTGAACAGAATATTTTTCAATCCGAATAATAGCTTCCAAAATATCCTTTAATTTTTCGGAATCGCTTCTCATAAGGAAATTGCCTCTTTTAATACTTGTTCACGAATTCGTTTTTTTAAACCTTTTTCTGTAACAACATCAACTGGACACCCTAATAAATTTTGTAAGTCCATCAGAAGTCCACCTAAATCAAAAAGACTTCTTCCAGGTTCAAGCTCAACTAAAAAATCTACATCACTATTGGAATCTGCTTCATTTCTAGCCACAGATCCAAAAATTCGGATATTATAGGCTCCATATTGAGCCGCAATCCTTAAAATTTCTTGACGATAACTTTTCAGCAGGTCATCAAGGTTCATGAGTTTATTAGGAATTAATGAGTTAAAAACTATATGGGTTATTGTATCATAAATTTGATAATTTTTCAAGTATTACACTATTTTAAATAGGAGCGATCGCAACCCCAATCAAATTAACACGCACCATCTTACTAAAATTGATATTAATATAAGAATATGCGATCGCAAATACAATAATATTTAGGACTTACGCATGAGGCTCGAGAAACCGGGTTTTTTAGAGAATATGTGGGTCAAAACGAATATTTTAGGAAAAAACCCGGTTTCTTTGGTTGGGTGCG
>DATNRE010000800.1:0-5403 GCA_036703685.1 Candidatus Obscuribacterales bacterium | reverse complement strand
ATCAGCTAACGGAGATAACCAAAATACCCAAGGCATTTGGGCTTGACTCAAATCATAGGATAAAGAAATTGCGGCGGTTAATATTATCCGTAGAAACACTAAAAAACCGTTTAATCCTAATAGGGTGGAACTCAAAAAACCTGGTAAGGCTAGGTTAGAGGAAAAGCCTAGATTAATGAGTAATAATGGTAAGGGTAAAGCCTGAACTGCTAATAAGAGAAATAAATCTCCCCACAGTTGACTTTTAGAACAGGCATCTTTGAGATCGAGCGATCGCCCCCAACCTTCCCAAGTATCTTTTAATCCATCATACATTCTAACGGTTAACAGATTAGCTCCATCTAAAAACCCCACTTTAAAACCTTGTTGAGCAATATTTCTGGCTAAAGTGACATCATCACAAAAGGAATTTTTAGCACTCGAATATCCCCCGACTTTTTCTAATACCGAACGCCGACATAAAAAACATTGACCATTAGCCATCACTCGTTCGGGTTTTTCGGGTGATAAATCCGGTGATCCAAACCGATATACTAAAGTCATTAATAGGGCGGGTTGTAACCACAATTCCCCCGGATATTTCAGAATAAATTTACAGGATAGGGATAATAAATCATATTGATTTGCGATCGCCGTTTGCACCACACTCGCCACTAAACCCGGTTGGGGGAGCGTATCCGCATCAATACCTAAAATCCATTCACTTTTTTCAGAACTTTTTAAAAAACCCGTATTTAAAGCCCAAGGACGACCCACCCAGTCGGGAGGTAAAGGATCATCTAAAATTAATCTAAATCTGGGATCAGATGCAGCGAATTGTTTAATAATATCCTGGGTTCCATCCTGGGAATTACTATCAACAATTAGGATTTCTCGCACTTCATAATTTTGCCGTGTTAGCCCTTCTAAACAGGGCGTGACCCGGGCGGCTTCATTTAATGTAGGAACCACAATACTTACGGTTCCTAACAGTTCTAAGCTGGGGTTTTGGGGTTGTAGAGGGGGAACCCTAATCGCTCCTTTGAATAACCGAGATAATAAAATAATTGTGGCGGGAATTTGTAACAGTAATATTACCCCAAAAAATAGTATAACCCAATAGTTAGTGGCTGAGAAGTTAGGAATTATTAATAAGATTGGATTCAACATTAAAATTAGTATAGAAGGGAATAGGAAACACAAAGTTAAAAAGACACCAAGAAGGATAAAAAAGATGGGATTTACCCATCCTTTTTATATCTTCATCGTTACTTCACAACCGCTTCAACCGTCGATGGAGTAATATTATCGCTAGATAATAAACTTTCCATGGTATCTAAAGAAGGTTTAGCATTCCACCAGAAAATGATAGCCGGAACCACTCCAAATAGAATACTTAAAGCTACTGGAAAGAGGAAACGAGCATCTAATTCGACAACAGTAATCGCCGCTCCAAAAAAGAAATTGGTGATATAAACAATCAGAGGTACTGTTAATTGGGAGCGAGACAAAGCAATCGGAGTTTTGCGCCATAAAAACGCCCCGACGCTCATAAAAATAAAGCCCGTTCCCATCCATCCGGCTAAATTTCGGTAGGGCATTCCAAAGAATTCACCCACTTCTTGAAATTGCCAAAAGGGAAAAGGAGCTTGACTCATGGCGGGGTCTAATACCAAGTCCCAAGCGGTTAGTAATACGGCTCCTAATGCTAAAGCCGAGAGTTGACGTACCCAACTATCTCCCATTTTTAATTTTAAACCTGCCCGGGCTAACAAATAGCAAGTTAAGCCCATATAAAACCAAGATAAGGGAATGGTGAAGGGAACCAGTCCGGCGATTTTATAACCTAAACCACTCAAATACTGATAATGACCAAAGGGAAATCCGGTACTAGTGCCTAAAAGTTCACTGGATAAGGATAACAATAGGGAGGGAATCATAAAGGCTAAGGTTGTTCCTAGCCCTAACGTCCTATGGCCATATAATGCCAGGGTCGCCGCCCCAAACACAATATAAGCCACGCCACCGGTCGCCATACTCCAGACGAAAATATTCATCCCCATCGGAGGTAAATTAGCGACCAGTTCAGGGTTAGGGAGGATAAACAATAACCCCGCCAGTCCAAATAGGGTTGACACAACGTGAGCCGTGAGGCAAAATCGTTCCGCAATTGACTTGTGCTTCATGGGACTCCTTGAGAAAGTATTAAGATACGCCAAGCGTTTTGAGTGAATTTTACAAATCTTTAAACAAGGATATACCCTTTTGTGCTAGATCAGATGTACTTTCCCCCGGATCTGCCAATGGGATAAGTCTTATTAATATGTTGGGTTGTCTGGGAGTTGTTTTTGTAATTTAACTTAAGAATTTTAGAATAGACGGGCTGCGGTAGGATGGGAGTGCAAATCGGATGTCGGTTTGCATCAACTACGCACATTTAAAAGGGGAAGTGGTGTAATGGCAGCAGGTTTGAGCCTGGTAACAACAGCCGCATTAGTTTTACTAGGTTTAGGAACATTGGGGCTAGAAATTCAATATCGTCTGCGTCCGGGGAATAAACTAGAACTGACACAGGGAGAATGGAATCTGGATTTATCCGACGACCGCCATTATGTCTTGCGGGGAGAACTGGAATTTCAGAATCTCACCTCAAATCTGGAGATTATGATACCGGAAGTCAGAGCCCAACTGACCCTTTTATCTAAAGCGAGTTTAGATGGGATTAAACATACCATTAAAGTCATTCCCGCCCATATTGATGCAGGTGCTAGGGAAGATAACTATTGGTTTGGGTATATTGTCAAAGCCCAAAAAACTACCCGAATTAAAGTTTTAGTTGAAATCGAAGGACAAGATCTAAAATCCTTACAATCGGCTTGGGTGAAAGTTAAGTATCTGACCTATGGCCCAGAAGGACGCATCCCTAAAGTTCGTCACCTTGTCCTCCCTCTACAATATCCCGATCCGACCCTGGCTCCGAATAAACGAGTCGTAGAAGGAGTTGCCGAAGTTTATCCGATTCGTACCCATTTATTAACCCATATTGATGATCCCGTCGAGGTGATTAAACGGTATGTGCTTCCCCATGCTCAACCTGGGGATATTGTTACCTTGGGAGAAACCCCGGTGGCTTTAATGCAGGGGCGATTTTACCATCCCAGCCAAATCAAGCCCGGATGGGTTGCTCAACGGGTTTGTTATTTCTTTATGCCGACCTCCAGTTTGGCCACGGCCTGCGGGATGCAAACCTTAGTGAATCAGGTCGGATCAGCCCGGGTATTATTTGCTATCGTGGTAGGAACTATCGCTAAACTTCTGGGGAAACCGGGGGTATTTTATCAGTTGGCGGGTGAACAAGCTCGACTTATTGATGATGTAACCGGAACTTTGCCCCCCTATGATCAATTTATTGTCCTAGGGCCGGGTGATCCTCAAAACGTAGTTAACACCCTACAAAAAGAAACCGGGTTAGGGGCGGCAATTGTAGACGTGAACGATTTAAAAGCGGTTAAAATATTAGCAGCAACCTCCGGTCTTTCCACGGCTTTGATCGAGCAAGCCTTAAGGAGTAATCCCGCCGGAAATGCCGATGAGCAAACCCCCCTGGTACTGATTCGCCCTTTATAAAATCAGTAATTCAGTTACCCGTTATATTATAGGGGCGAGGAAGTTAAGTTTACAGCCATGGGAAACCTCGCCCCCAAAGTATCAGTTGAAAGCTATGATTACCACTTTAATCTTAACTGTTTATAATTAATTAGATAACTATAAAACTAATTCTTGACTAATAACTGATAACCCCTTTACCTGAGTTAATTCAATGAATTTATTTCTTTCCCAAAATCAAAACCAGTTTAATATTCGCCCGTTTCAATACCGCGACCTAGAAGCGATTGAACAGCTATATTGCCAGGTCGATGATCAAACTGCTCCCGACACGGAATCGGCCCAGGAGTTAGAACACCTGCGTCATTGGTATGGTTTGCTTAAATTTTTAAGCTGGTTTCCTAACCCCTGTCAAAATCTATTTAACGCCTATATTGCTGAACAGTTCGGGCAAGTTTTAGGGATGATTAAAGTCTCGCCTTTTAATACTACCCGCAGCACTTGGCGAATTGATCGAATATTTGTAGATCGATTAAATAATCACAGTAGTATCGGTTCACAACTGTTACGGTATTGTTTTGAAACCCTTTGGGAAGCGCGAACCTGGCTATTAGAAGTGAATGTTAATGATAGCAGTTTGATGGCACTCTATCGGCAAAATGGATTTCAACCCTTAGCTCAGATAACCTATTGGGTTGTGGAACCGGAATTGCTAAAAACCTTGGCGAATTCTCAACCGGATTTGCCTAACCTCTTACCCGTGAGTAATGCGGACGCTCAACTGCTCTATCAACTGGATACGGTTTCCATGCCTCCGTTGTTGCGACAGGTGTTTGACCGTCATATTTTAGATTTTAAAACCAGTTTTATTCAGGCCGTTGTAGATGCAATCAAACAATGGTTTAGTCGCAGTGAACAGGTTAGCGGTTATGTGTTTGAACCTCAACGGAAAGCGGCCATTGGATATTTCCAGGTGCAGTTATCCCGGGATGGCAGTCAACCCCATGTTGCCGAGTTAACCGTGCATCCAGCCTATACCTGGCTTTACCCCGAATTGCTATCCCAGATGGCTCATTTAGCCCAGGAATTCGGCCCTGTGTCCCTAAAATTGGCATCGGCTGACTATCAACCGGAACGAGAAGCCTATTTAGAAAAAATTGGAGCCGCCCGGGTGGAACATACCTTGTTAATGTCCCGTTCCGTTTGGCATAAATTACGGGAATCCAAATCTTCCCTCGAAGGGTTACAATTATCCGATGTCCTACCCAGTTGGCAACCCGCCCATAAACCCGTACCCACTCCGATGTCTTGGTTGGGGCCAACGGTTAAACATCCTTCCCCAGTCCAAAAATCTACCGTCGAGGGGAGCTCTGAAACACCGGAATTAGACCCGAAAAACTCAACCCAAAAGTCCTTAGATTTACCGTCTGATCCGGTGTAATTATGGGAAAATCCCTGTTTATTTCCGCCTTGGGATTAGATATTGGTCGCAAACGCATTGGTGTGGCGGGTTGTGATGGTACGGGCTTAATTGCTACGGGACTGACTACAATTCTTCGGCGTTCTTTTGCCCAGGATATGGCTCAATTTCAAGACCTGGTACAACAGAGGCAAGTACAGGTATTAGTGGCAGGTTTGCCTTACCATCTCGATGGTTCTTTGGGTTCTCAAGCTAAATATACACAAAACTATGCTCAACGGTTAGCTAATGCTTTGAATTTACCCCTGGAATATGTAGATGAAAGGCTTACCTCCTATCAAGCGGAACAATTAATGATTGCGGATAATATTTCTCCCTCTCGCAATAAAAGCATGATT
>DATNRE010000799.1:0-5568 GCA_036703685.1 Candidatus Obscuribacterales bacterium | reverse complement strand
ATTGCCAACTTAATTCATTATTGTTGAATTGGAGAATTTTTTCTTGATATAAATATTTTAAAAATTCAGTAATAAAAAAAGGATTTCCCAAGGTTTTTTGTTCAATTAAAGCAGCCAAAGGTTCAACTATTTCTGGACTTTTCTTTAAGGTATCACCTAGGATTTGAATAATATATTCAAGGGTTAAAGGGACTAAATGAATTGTTTTCAGGATAGCTTCTGCTTTTTTTAAGTCATTAATTGTATTAATTAAAGGATGGGTTCCACTCACTTGATTATCTCGATAGGCCCCAATTAAAAACAAATATTGGGTTTCGGTATCGATCATCATTAATTTAACTAAATTCAAGGTAGCTGAGTCAGCCCATTGCAAATCATCTAAGAAAATTACCAGGGGATGGGACTGTTGACAAAAGACTCTAATAAATTTTTGAAAGATTAAATTAAAACGGTTTTGAGATTCGGTTCTTCCCAGTTCTTGAATTTCAGGTTGGGGGCCAATAATAAGTTCTAATTCGGGAATTACATCTGTGATTAATTTTCCATTAGCACCCAAAGCCCATAACAGTTTTTCTCTCCATTCATTCAGTCGGGCTTCAGTTTCTGTTAAAAGTTGTTGAATTAAGAATTGCAAGGCATTTACAATCGCTGAATAGGGAATATTGCGTTCTAGTTGATCAAATTTTCCAGAAATAAAATAGGCTTTGCGATGGGTTAAAGGTTTATAGATTTCCTGAACTAAGGAAGATTTTCCAATTCCTGAATAACCCGATACTAACATCATTTGAGTTTGACCCTCACTCACCTGTTCAAAGGCTGTTAATAAGGTCTTAATATGGTGCTCTCGGCCATAGAGTTTTTGCGGAATTTGAAATTGATCCGTAATGTCCTGTTCACCTAAAGAAATCTGAGTAATTTTTCCTTGAGTTTGCCATTGTGTCAAACATTGTTCTAAATCAGCTTGAATTCCTATGGCACTTTGATAACGATCTTCTGCATTTTTTGCTAATAGTTTCATCACTAATTGAGAAATAGTTGGGGGAATTTCTGGATTAATTTCACAGGGAGGAATCGGTTTTTTTGCAATATGACAATGGACTAATTCCATCGCGTCCAAGGATGGGAATGGAACCCTTTGGGTTAATAATTCATAGAATGTAATTCCCAGGGAATAAAAATCGGTTCGATAATCGAGAGAACGGTTCATTCGTCCCGTTTGTTCGGGGGATATATAGGCAAGAGTTCCCTCTAAAATATCAGGATTTTTTAAGATTGGATTTTCTTGCTTTAGCATTGTAGAAATGCCAAAATCAATGATTTTAAGTTGTTGAGTTTTGGGATTAAGAATAATATTTGAAGAATTAATATCTTTATGAATAATATGATATTGATGAATTTGCTTTAAACTTTCAACAATTTTTATTCCTAAATTCAATACTTCTGGAAAATTTAGTTTTTGATTCGCCATCAACTGTTTTAAGGATTCGCCACCAACATCTTCTAACACTAAAACCAGATTATTTTTATATTTCTGTAAATCATAAACTTTAATCACACCTTCTAAATTGAGCGTGCGCAAGATTTCATATTCTTGTTGATAGCGCGTTTGTTCTTCTGGGGTGGGATAATCAACTCGCAAAACCTTATGAATAACGCTTAATTGATCAGACTCGCGAGTACAGCGATAAACCAGGGACTTATTACTTTCATAAATTAAGGATAAGTTTTGGTAGCCAGGGAGAGTTATCATAGTAAAAAAGTGAGTTGGGTAGCAATTGACTGAGTGGAGGAGGTAAGCTGATGATTGTGATGTGATCTAAAATGTAATTATTGTATCAAATAGTAGAACTTGCTGTAGTTCATTAACCATGATAACAGCTTTTACAAGAAAAAGCTAAGTCGAAAGTAAAATTTTTTTAGGAAATAGCCCAGATGAAAACAGTTAACATTTTACCTAACTATATTAATGGACAATGGCATTTATCCCAAACAACAGATACTTTAGATGTCATTAACCCAGCGACCTTAGAGATATTAGCAAAAGTGCCTCTTTCTCCGGCAATGGAACTGAATCAGGCAGCAGAAATGGCTCAACAATCGTTTGATTCCTGGCGACAAACTCCTGTTACGGAAAGAACTCGTTATCTATTTAAATTGAGGGAATTACTAGAACAAAATCAACAGGATTTAGCGGAAACTATTACCTTAGAATGCGGAAAAACCCGGGCTGAATCCCTAGGATAATTACAACGAGCGATGGAAAATGTGGAAGTGGCTTGTGGTGTTCCCAGCTTAATTCAGGGTTATAATTCTGAAGATATTGCTAGGGGAATTGATGAAATGATGATTCGTCAACCCCTAGGAGTTGTGGCGATTATTTCCCCGTTTAATTTTCCGGGGATGATTCCGTTTTGGTTTTTTCCATACTCGATCGCCTGTGGGAATACTTGTATTATTAAACCCTCGGAAAAAGTTCCCTTAACCATGCAAAAGGTTTTTGCTTTAATTGATCAATTAGGATTACCCCCAGGGGTGATTAACTTAATCAATGGAGGCAAAGAAACTGTTGATGCTATTTTAGATCATCCTGATATTAAAGCGATTAGTTTTGTCGGTTCCACGGCCGTTGCTAAATATGTCTATAGTCGGGCGGCTGCTAATGGCAAACGGGCACAATGTCAGGGCGGGGCAAAAAATCCGGCGATTATTTTACCCGATGCGGATTTAGAAATGACGACAAAAATTATTGCTGATAGTGCCTTTGGTTGTGCCGGACAACGCTGTTTAGCTACCTCGATTGCGATTACTATTGGTCAAGCTAAAGGGAGTTTTACCGATGCGATCGCCACTGCTGCGGAAACCCGAATAGTTGGCTATGGATTAGATAAAAATGTCCAAATGGGAACGGTGATTTCCGCCGAAAGTAAAACTCGAATTGAAGGATTAATTCAACAGGGAAAAGAGGAAGGAGGCAAAATTTTAATTGATGGTAGAAATGCCAAAATTTCCGGCTATGAACAGGGTTATTTTGTCCGCCCGACTATTTTACAAGACATTAACCCCCGGGGAGAAATTGCCCGTACTGAAATTTTTGGCCCCGTATTAAGTTTAATTCATCTAAATACCCTGGAAGAAGCGATCGCATTAATTAATCAAAGTGAATATGGCAATATGGCCTGTTTATTTACCCGCAGTGGGGCGGCGGCGCGACAATTTCGGTATCAAGCTCAAGCGGGAAATATTGGGATTAATATTGGTGTCGCCGCACCGATGGCATTCTTTCCCTTTAGCGGTTGGAAAAATAGCTTTTTCGGCGATTTACACGGTCAAGGACAGCAGGCGGTGGAGTTTTTTACCCAAACTAAAGTCGTCGTCGAACGGTGGTTATCCGACTGGTCACGACAATTTTAACCCGATCTTATAGATCATAAATTTAAGAAAAAAAGCCTAAACCTATAGCTTTGGAACTATCAAGCTATAGGTAATTTTTTTAATAATATGGTCAAAAAATATACTTGATTTTGATTAAAAATCTGTAAATACTGATCTTTCAACTGAATATTTCTCGAATGGGAACCACTGTTTTATATTGGGCTGGATGTACAAGAATTCTACCTTGCCACTGACGGATTCATACTTTCACTAAGTACCAGATTAATCAATTTAACTCAATCAATCTTCTTGCTTTGAGTATTATCAAATTTTATCCATAATAGTCAAAAGACAACAGGAAAAAAACTGCACTGTAAACCTTGCTAAGTCTTTTAAAACAGGGTATTTGCCCGATTTCTCTATCCTCACAGCTATTACCTAAAGCCAGTATAAAGTTATGCTTAGTATTTTGATAAAACCGATCAAAATACTTAAGTATTCTGTGCCTTTTGGCTCTAAAATTTTGCCCAATTTGTTTCAAAAAATCAAAATTTCTTCAAAACTTTCTGTTTAGATTGCAGTCAATTCACCCTAGGACGGAATTTCCTGATCATCGGCGCATTGATGGGTGTCGATTTTAAGTCCTTATGTAATCAACTTAAAATATGAAAACATCAACTCCACAAATAACAAAAACTCAATCCTTGACTCAAGGATTATCAAACCCAACTTATCGCCCTTGGATTCCGATTATTTTAATCTTAATTTTATCCCTAGGGTTACGCCTATATCAAATTGGGACGGAAAGTGTTTGGATTGATGAAAACTTTAGTATTAGAGATGCAGAAAATTTAAGATTAGGAACCCGTCCTCTTTATTATCTGCTCCTGCGGTTTTGGATGATCTTCGGAAGTAATGATACTTGGTTAAGATTGTTGTCGGTTCCTTTTAGTTTAGGGTGTGTTTTTCTCACCTATTTACTGGGGTTAAAAGTTGCCTCTCGTTATGTGGGTTTAGTTGCTGCTTTTTTAATGGCAGTTTCCCCTTTATTTGTGGGTTATGCTCAAGAAATTCGGATGTATTCCTTGAGTACCTTCTTAACCCTCTGGGGAACCTTAGCCCTGGTTGATATCTTAGAAGAAAACCCTAAACAATCTTTCCGTTCTTGGATGATTGCCAGAGGTTTAGCACTATTAACAACGCCGTTAAATGTGTTGCTGTTGTTAGTGGATTTGATTTTATTAGGGTGGAAATTTCGGGATCAAAAACATCGATTTCGCAAGCTGGGAAAAGGCTTAATTTTAATCGGTTTATTTTGGTTGCCCTTCGCCTATGTTCTGTGGAAAGTTACCCCGAAATTTATGGGCGGTTGGATTGCAAAGCAAGCCAAACCGGATGTTTTACTCGTCCCCTCAATTCTGACTGTATTCACTGCATTCTGGCCGCTTACTGATTTACTTGAACTGAGTGAATTAGACTTCAGTTTGGCAGGTTGGGGATGGGACGAAAACGTCATGTTATTCTACATGAGTTATACCCTAATCACGATGTTTGTATTTGGCATTGGATTAGTAAAAGTGAGTGATCAAGTTAAACAGAAGATCACCCCACCTAAGCTATTATGGGTTGCAAGTTGGGTCTTTTTACCGTCCATTTTAATTATTATCATTTCCTATTTGGGCGGTTCAATTTGGCGCGATCGCTACTTAATGTTTATTGCTCCCTATTATCTGATTTTACTCGCCGTGGGCTTTCAGCAAATTTGGCGATACTATCGCCCCATTGCATTAGGAATTGCTGCGGTTTATTTTGTCGCTGTCAGTGGAGGATTAATTCATTATTACACAACCACCTATCATGATGATTGGAAAGGCGTTGCTCAACTCATCGAAAAGAATGAAAAACCAGGAGATATAATTGGATTGTATGTCGTTGAGTGGGAACCCCATTTATCTCTCCCTCGCTATTATAAAGGGTCTTCAGCCTTCCACGTTATGGAACGAGAAAAAATACCTCGTCCTCCCACACAAAGCCCCATTTTTGTCTCTAAAATGTTAGATAGTTTACCCCCGACAAACTCTCGGTACTGGATAGTAGTTTATGAACCTTGGGGTGGAGGAAGAAACGTTATTGAGACTTTGATTAACCAACGATATAAAGTGCTGCTTTCTGAGCAATTTCCTAACTCCGTTAATG
>DATNRE010000798.1:0-4361 GCA_036703685.1 Candidatus Obscuribacterales bacterium | reverse complement strand
ATTTTCCAAGAGACCATCGCCTCTTTGAGTTTCCGAATTAGACTATGTTCTTGATTCAAATAAATAATCCGGGCTAACTGTTGAGTAATGGTACTTCCTCCTTCCACCACTCCCCCGGCTAATATATTAGAGCCAACGGCGCGAACAATCCCTTGATAGTCCACCCCATCATGGTCATAGAACCGAATATCTTCCGTGGAAATAAACGCTTGTGCAAGTTTTTCGGGAATTTGTTTGAGTCGAAGTTTTTCCCGAGTCGCTGGCCCAGTTTGCATTAAAATATCGCCGTTACTAGCCTTAATCGTAATTGTGCCATCCCGATTAAAAGAAGCAATCCCACTTACCGACACTTGGGGCAGACTTTGATCAATCAGATACCATTGCCAAGCCCCATACCCCAAGGCTCCACCGCCCAAACTAATCACCCCAACTCCGATCCATACCTTGGGACGACGATACCAGTTGTTAGCGAGGATATCTGAGGATTTAAGACCTGCGAGTAGTTTCACCCATTTTGAATTAATCCGCTTGAGAATGTGACGATACCCTGTAACATTTTCAGGATTTGACTCAGAAACGGTTTCCACAGAAACTTGCTCGAGTTCTGGTTCCGTCGCCACCACGGATGATGTCAAAACGGGCTGGGTTGAAACGACACCCGAAGTATTTTCCGGGTAGGTTTCTGACTCTAATGAGTCCGTTTTGGTTGGTGGATGGTATTGAGATTCTTCCATTGGTTCGGACAAATGGTTGGTTTAGTTGACTATTCGACAGTCTATTTTAGGATAGCCCAAGAATCGGCTATTTTTCCCGATGATTAGCTGTCGAATCGGTGCCGATCGCCAAAAATCAAGGTTTTTTCCTTGATCCCAAGCTTTACAGAGTTTAGAGAATTAGCGATTTTATCGAAAATTCATCCCTTAGACCCCATGACCTAAAGCTAAACCCACAACCAGCATTCCTAAAACTAGAAAGGGTTGGGCACTTGCTTGATATTTAACATCATTTTCTACAGGATTGCGCAGAAAATACATATCTTGGAAGGTAATTTGAGGAATAATCATCAGCAAAAGCAATGTAGCATATAGATTCTGCTTGATGCTAACTAAATAAACCGCCATCCCCGCTTGGAAAATATCAATCATTAAAACACAAATCCAAGCCGCTGTGGTGATCCCGAACATCACGGGTAGGGATTTTAACCCCAGTTGGCGATCGCCTTCGACACTTTTAAAATCATTAACAATGGCAATTCCTAACCCCGCTAAACTATAAAATAGGGTTAAGACCATAATTGTCGGAGTCAGTTCTCCAAATAACGCATGACCCGCCCACCAAGGTAAAGCAATATAACTCGCTCCTAAAGCATAATTCCCTAACCAGCCATTTTGTTTGAGTTTCAGAGGCGGTGCAGAATAGATATAGGAGATAAACGCCCCACCGATACATAAAACCGTAACGATGGGAAATTCATGGCCGGCCCAGGTGTCTAAGAGGAAGGAAATCCCTATTCCTAAACCCAATAATAGGAAAATTTGGGTGACGACTTGGGGAATGGAAATCACCCCGGAAGGAATGGGCCGATAGGGCTCATTAATGGCGTCGAGTTCGCGATCGTAAAAATCATTCATGGTCTGGGTGTACCCGGTCATCAATGGCCCAGACATTAACATACAGGTCGCCACTTTTAAGACATCTTCCACTGACCAGCTAAAATGTCCCGATGAAGCCGCGCCACAAACCACCCCCCAAATTAAAGGTATCCAGGTGATCGGTTTCATCAATTGCAGGCGAATTTTCCAGATAGAGGTTTCCCCCGAGGATGCCCCTTTCATCCCTAACAGTTGTCGGGTTTTGGCGCCGCGATCTGAATTGGCTTCTTTGGTTAATTCTTCTGAGGGTTGAGACGATGGAGTATCCGACATGATCCTTTATACGTTTGTGTGTTGAGTTTCTACAATACAAAAGTTAACATTAACATGGAGTTGGCTGTTAACTGTCTATTTAGAATTGCTATAGTTATTGGAGGGCGATCGCAATTCCTATTCCCACAACAAATAAAATTACCCACAAAAACCCTTCCCCTTCATCGGATATAGATCGATTAACCCATCTTTCCCTTTTGCATCGTAGGCAGTAGTAGTGGTCAGGTTTCTGTGTATCTCTGACCCAAGGGCAATAGACTTCCTCGCATTTATCAAGCATATATTTCTCCAAAATTTTAATTGTTTTAACCGGGGAAAAGATCCCCCCTAACCCCATTTTTTAAGGGGGAATAGGAAATGTAGGGGCGGGTTCTTTAAGGGTTAATAATTCCAATCAATAATCTTTGTAAACCCGCCCTTTCTTTCTTCTCTTATTCTGGGAAAAGATCCCCCATAACCCCCATAAAAAAGGGGGGAATATGATCAATCTAGCGGGTAATAGGCATATAATTCAGTTCTGAAATTTCCCACCGTTGCAGATAACGTTCTTGGGAAATTTGATATAAACAATAATCACGATTTTCGATTAAACAGTCTGACACTTTATCAAAACCGACTTTTTCTAAAATGCGACGACTGGCATGATTTCGGCATCGGGCAAAACCCACTAACTGAGTTTCTTTGAGTTCTAAGAAACCAATTTTTACGGCGGTTTTCGCTAATTCCGTGCCTAAACCATGACCCCAATAGGGTTGATCTAGGGCATAACCAATATTAACAAAAGGAGAGCGATCGCTCCGGTACGTTTTGATAAATCCTAATAATTCTTTTCCCTGTCGGTCTAAGGCAAAATAGTTGCCAAAACCGTAGGTTTCCCAATGTTGTTGCCAACGTTTTAATTCTGCGATCGCCTGAGCTTCTGATAACGCCCCCTGCAAAACCCATTTCATAATGGCAGGATTTTCTAACATTTTAATAGCCGAACTCCAGAAGCGTTTATCACTGGGATGAGCGAGGGTAAATTTCATATTCGTTGCTGAATTATTGAAAGTTAACTGATTTAGTTATAGCAACCAATTGATAAATTGACATCGTTTTAATTATCATTAAATACCATGTTTTTGTGAGTATATTCAATCAAATTAGAGAATATAAATTAAGTAACTTTAAATTCTGTTAAATCCGATTAAATATCTATAAATTCCACAAATTACCGGAAATAACAGCAAATGACAATTCTGTGAAAATCTTGGTTATTTAGGATATAATTTTATAATCAGATGAATTAAAACCCAAGACAAATTGAAGGGGGGAAAATGAAAGAATACGCAAATTTTCTGGATGACTTGGCAACCATACTGTTTAAAGATGACGTTAACGGAAGCAAACGGGAAAAAGAATGTTTTTTTAAACTGCGCTTTCACCCCGATAATTATAATATTGATAACCAAAATAATCAGGAAACAGAAGATGATTTATTAAGTTTAATCAAAAAACAGTTAGGGTATGGTCAGAATAATATTCAAAGACTGCAAGCTGAAGTTATTAAAAATTTAATCAAAATCTATGAAAAAGAGTTAATTGATGATCAAATTGATATTGAGGGTTTACAAAAACTTACCCCAGGACAAAAAGGCACTTGGAAAAAAGTATATACTTGGTTAAGGGAATATAAATTCCCTCGCTGGGAAGTGGATCAAATTTGGCAACGGTTTCAAACTCAGACGGGTTTACAACAAAATTGGATAGAATTTTCTCCCGATGGTGAGCGAGCAATGGTTTGGAAAGATCCGCAACTAAATTCTGCTAAAATTCCTTGTAATCAACCTTTACAGATGAAGATTAATTTAGAATATCCTAACCATTATTTCTTGCTATTCAATAAAGGATTTACCAGCCGTTTTTTAGTCTGTCCTTCCTTAGCATTTGCGCCGACTAATAAAATTAGCGAAAGTCCTATAATTTTACCTCAAATGGGTTCCATAGCATTTAAAAATCAAATTGCGATTGAATTTAATCAACCCGGAATAGAAGAATATTTGGGAATTGTTTCTGAATTTCCCTTAAATTTAGAGGCATTAAATAAAATCAAAGATAAACCGTTTCCCTCGATAAAACCGGAATTGATGTTAGAGCTTTGGCAACAGTTTGAAAAGCAAAATCAAACCCGTTGGCATATTTTTTATCAAAAATTCGAGGTTTTACCCCCTAACCCCCATTAACAAGGGGGGACAGGAGATCAAAGTCCCCCTTTTTAAGGGATTTAGGGGGATCTGATCTCGGATTTAATCACGGGTTTTCGGCTTAAGTTGACACTAATGATAGGAAAGTGAACCCCCCCGTCTTTTGCTAGAAACCGGGTTTCTAATTCCCCTAACACACGCTACAATATTATTAACCCACCAGGAGCATCCCATGAACCAAGAACGCCTCGAT
>DATNRE010000797.1:0-3712 GCA_036703685.1 Candidatus Obscuribacterales bacterium | reverse complement strand
GTACGATTTCGCCATTTGGAGAGTTGAGATTCTCCAAAGGAGGCTAACCCTTGCAGTTCTAAAACTCGTTTTTGCAAAACATTAATTAAATCATCCTGTTCTTGCAAATAGTTTTTTAGAGCATCATAATTAGCTGTTGTACTAGCGGTTTCCTGATGTTGGGTTTTAGTAGAAATTAAACTGGCTAATTTTTGTTCCAGAGTTGCCATTTGTGTCTTTTGAGCCGCACAGAGATATTCTAAGTTATGATAATTTTCTTCTGAAATCCCGTTAGCTAATTTTACTTCTAATTCCGCAATTCTCTCTTGTTTAACTTGCATTTGAACTAGAGCACTATTGCTTTTTTCCACTTCTTTTTCCAGGGTTTGAATGCGCTGATTCAGTTGGGCTATGGTTTTTTGTTCCTGTTCCAACTGGTTTTGTAAGGCTTGGTGGGTTTCTGCGGAAATAGTTGCTGTTAATTGTTGCTCTAACTCAGGAATTCGATTTAATTGAGTCTGTAATTGAGCAATTTTTGATTCTTGTTGTTTCGAGGTTTCTTGTAAAGCCTGATACGTTTTAGGATCAATAGTTTGTGTTACCTTTTGTTCTGCTTCTTGTTTTAAGGTTTCATGGGTTTGGGAGAGTTGCTGTTTCAACTCTTGAATCGTATTGGCTTGGGCTTCAATCTGCTGTTTTAAGGCTGTATCATCGGCGGCTGGAGTTTCCGAGGAGGTTTTTTCCCCTTGGGTTGGCTGATGTAACTCGGATGCTGCCAAACGTTCAAATAATTCTGATTTTGATACTCCTAATTCCTTAGCGAGTGCTTCCACCTGTTGAGCAACATCAGCCGTTAAAGAAACCGTAACTTTTACTTTGTCACTAATGGCAGAAGCGGGACGGGTAGCAGGAGTCGTGCGTTTTTTTCTATTAGTGGCCATGAGAATATATTCCTTATAAATTTCACTGAGAATGCAAGGATTTAGGATTGGGGATGTTCTATGAACTAAACCCGAAATTTAAAATCATTTATCCTAAACTGATTAATTTGAGGGTCGTAGACTTTCCATTATGAGGGTGTCTGGCTCACTTTTGGGGAGGATAGATGTTTCTGAGGGTTTCAGCTTTAATCTGCTACTAAATTTAACCCTCTAAAGTCTTTAACGGGTGAATACCCAGTTAATACCGAGGGTTAGGTTAGATTGGGTTGTGGCGGGATGTTACAGTATCCTTTTGCCTGCTGGTTCAAAACGTTCACGCTTTGAATTCCTGTTCAACATTATCCTACAATAGCCTACATTTAGCAGTATAGGTTGGTGCAAACACAAAAAATTGTAAATTTTGTAAAGAATGAAGAAGGAGGTCTGTGGAGCGGGTATCATCGCTCACCGTGGGGAAAAAAGGGGGAAGTCCTACGCATTGATATCAAATTAAGCATAAAACTCCGGTTTGGTGCGTAAGTCCTATTAATGCTATTTTAACAGGGGTGATTATCGGTTTCGGCATTTATTTGGGGTTGGCGATCGCGCTCCTCAGTCTCATGTGATCGCCAACTGATTAGTAAGCTAGATATAGCCTAACTACCTAAGTCCTGAAAGACTGATCTAACTAACCTGACGGTGAAGTTTTTTACCCTTAATCAACTTGAATAATCCTGTCTCCCTGTTATCTATTTCCTGCTACTCCTGAACCCAAATAGACACCGAACCCCCAATACAAGAAAATTCACCCCAACCGACATCATTAGTTTCAATGGGTTCCTTAATATTCCCCGTGAGGTCATAGAATTTAGTATTAGGTTTGCCGACTTCCATGGGTTTAATTCCCTCCGGCCCATCACTCAAAATCACCGCCATGGCTTTCGGATGTTGTTCGTCTCCTAAACAAGTCCAACCAATAATATCGGGGTGATCAAAATAATCATATTGGGGGCCATAAACGAAATTTTTGCGCGCATAAAGACACTGATCAATAAATTGTTTATGGGAAGGTAAAAACACTTTATGGGTATTACCATCCCGTCCTTTATCTTCATATTCTGCCCCGTAATAATCGCCATAAAAAATACAGGGATAACCCTCTTGACGCAATAAAATAATCGCATAAGCTAAGGGTTTAAACCAGGGTTCCACCACAGATTCTAGGGCTTGTAAGGGTTGAGAATCGTGATTTTCTACAAAAGTAGCGGCATTTCTCGGACGTTCTTTCATTAAAGTTCCGTCCAGAATCGTCCGCATATCATAATATCCCCCGGCCTTACTAGCATAGTGGAATTTATAATGCAAAGTCACATCAAACACCGACATTCTTTCTCCTACGGTGTCTAAATACCAGTGCAAAACTGATACATCGGGTGACCAATATTCACCCACGGTAAATAGTTCCCGACCTGTATGTTTTTCCATGGTATCTAACCATTCAGGGAAAAACCAAGCGGAAATATGTTTAATCGCATCTAAACGAAATCCATCGACACCGGTGGTATCCAAATACCATTTTGTCCAGTTGGTGAGTTCCTTTCTGACTTCTTCATTTTGAAAATCTAAATCCGCCCCCATTAAATAGGCAAAATTGCCATTTTCCAAGGCAACATAATCATCAAAAGTCTTACCTTCAAATAAATAAACCGTTCCCGATTCTTTGGTAAATTCATCATAATCAACGGCATCAAAATGCCACCAATGCCACTCAAATTCAGAGTATTTTCCTTGACGACCTGGGAAGTTAAATAGGGTGTAAGCTTGAATATCTCGTAAATCTCCTTTTGGATTTTTTCGATTATTATTAGGGAAAGGAGTTGCTTTAGCAATTTCAGTGCCATCAGCCCCAATTTTATGATTTAATACGGTATCGGCATAGGCTTCAATTCCTGATTCATGAAGACTATTAATCGCATCTAAATATTCTTGACGAGTGCCATATTTGGTTCTGATTGATCCTTTTTGATCAAATTCTCCCAGGTCATAAATATCATAAACCCCATATCCCACATCCATCCCGCCCCCGGTTCCTTTGTAAGCTGGAGGCAACCATAAAGCCGTAATTCCTGCATCTGCTAACTCCTGGGCATTGTTTTTAACTTGATTCCACAGGTTTCCATCAGCAGGAAGATACCAGTGGAAATATTGCATCATCACACCATTGATTTTAACCATGCTACCCCTTGTTTTTAGATGTTGTTAAACAGAATTTAGTAAGTTTGTGCCTGGGCTATCCTTATACACTCTGCGGGATTTTAGGATTGATAATCAAGGTTAACTTGCTTGGATCATTCCGTCAATATCTCCACCTCTACATTTAATCCTATATAAAAAGGAATAGGGAAAAGCAGATAATACTTAGGGCTGTTTCACATTAATTGTAAATTATTACAACCTCCGTCTCCAAAGCGCGAATTGCTATATAATCGGTTGTTTATATATTTTTGTTTTACTGTTTTTTTGTAAATAAAATCGTAAGATAGATTTAATAATCTGATTTTTATTTGGGAAATTTATCATGGGTAAACGTTTACATCAAAATTTATGTTAATGGGTGAGGCGTTGTAGAGGTTGGGATTCATTGTATAGCAGGAATAGGGAATAGGACAACCTCTTAAAGTCCCCCAATTTTGGGGGATTTAGGGGGCAAATATTGCTGCTGATCAATCCTTCATAACCTTAGCATTCTAAACACTATACATTTCAAGCCCTCTAGCCCCCTAGCCCCCAAATTGGGGGGAAAATAAATAATT
>DATNRE010000796.1:0-16195 GCA_036703685.1 Candidatus Obscuribacterales bacterium | reverse complement strand
TGTCATACTGAACAAATGCAGGTTTATAATCTCCTAACCAGCGATCAAAAGCTTCTCGGGTAGACTTAACATAACCCGCTTTAACCATCGCCATAGCAATATGGGGACGGGCCACCGCCATTCCTTCCCCCATGGGTTCCAACTCAATAGGATAACCCAGTTTGGCGAGTTTTTCTATAATTTGATTAGCTCGATTTTTTCGTCCATTTAAACGTTCTTTGAGAGGATTTTCTAATTTATTTCTATCAGGATAAAACCCTAAAATATGTAAAGATCGTTCATTATGAACCGTTGATAATTCCAGACCCGGAACAATTTCTATATCGTAGAATTGTGCTGCCTGAAATGCTTCTTCCCAACCCGATAAAGTATCATGATCCGTAATTGCTAATGCCTTAACTCCAGCTTCGGCGGCGACCTTTACCAGTTCCGTTGGAGTCAATTGACCATCGGAGTAGGTGGTATGACAGTGTAGTTCTAACATCGGTTAATTAATCTCCCAGGGATTCCTTTTTTAGAGTATAGTCTGAGGAATCCCGAATCGGAATTAATTCGCCAGAACATTTTTTTTTGTTCTGTCATACCGTATTTGTTAAGATTCAGGTGTAGATAATGTTAATAAAAAAGCTAAATTAGACTCTGCTTTTAAAGCATGGGGCGCGTTAGCAGCCATGACAATAAAAATTCCAGGTTCTAATCTAATATCTTCCCCATTTAAGGTTAAAATTCCTGTTCCTTCTAAAACCTGAACCGTTGCATTTCGACTCGAGGTATGTTCAGAAATATCGGTTCCTTTTGCCAAACAAAATAGAGTATATTGGCAGATGTCATTTTTCCAGAGCACTGAACTGAAAATTCCCGATTCTGAATAGTTGATTTTGTCTTTTAGATTTAAGATATTTTGAGTCATGGTTAAATCCTTTTACCAAAGTTGATGGGTTTGCAAGAAATCCTGAATGGTTTGATAGAGTAAATCGGCCTGTGCTGGAGAAAATCCTCCATGACCTGCCCCTGATATTGTTAATAATTGATTAGATACCCCTAATTCATCTAACTTTAGATGGAATTTAACCGCTTGTTGGTGGGGAACTAATCCATCTTGATCCCCATGAATTGTTAAAATCGGAGGTAGTCCGGGGCGAACATAATTAATTGGGGAAATTTTAGTGGCTAATTCCTGAGTATTGGGTTGTTGACCAAACCACATCAGAGCATAATCTTGGCGGTTCACTCCCAATAAAACATCATTAACATCCATAATCCCAAATAGATTAATAATCGCTGCAACTTTTAACTCAGGTGGGTTTTCATCTTCAGCCGTTTCTATTAATAAATCAAATCCGGCAGAATTAGGTAAAATACTAGATAACGTGGCTAAATGTCCCCCGGCTGAACCACCAATGACAACAATTTTATTGAGATCAAATTGATATTCGGAACCCTGGGAAAAAACCCAACGCAAAGCACACCTAACATCTTCAACCGCCGCCGGAGCTAAAGCCACATTCCCTAAACGATACCCAACATTAACAATAGACCATCCTTGAGTCAAAAACGGCAATAGTTGGGGTAGAACTTCCTCTTTGCTTCCCGATATCCAGCCGCCTCCATGAACCGCCACTAAGGTTTTATTCACTCCCTGGAGGTTTCGGGGTTTGTAGATATCCAGATAAACTGTAACATCATTAATCCGGCGATAGGGAATATTAGAGAAAACTTCGATTCCTTCAAACAGGAAACGTCCCAGTTCCGCAAAATTGGACATACATTCAGTTAGGCCGTAAAGCCATGATAAGGGGTGGCAACAATCCGATACAATAAGCCTTAATTATCATAAATGGAGATCAAATACATGACTGGCGAAATTTTCTCAACTGCGTTCCTGTGCTTTGCCCTGATTCTTTTGGGTCTGGGTGGTGGCTTTCTGTTACTGAAAATCTAAGGCGGAGCAGGGGGAGCACCGGGAGCAGGGGGAGAAGAGGAGCACCGGGGAGCAGGGGGAGCACCGGGAGGAGGAAGAAAACTTTTATCAGAAATTTTGGGTTTAAAACCCCGTCGTTCTACGACGGCTTTTTACTCGGTTTTGTGCTAGAGTAGAGTTGGTCGTAAAAAACCCGCCCAACTTTGCAGTCGATATACCATCTACAAAGATGTGAAACCGAGCCTGAAGGAGATCTGGGGAAGCGGATGTAAGGCAATGGGAAGTCCATCCTTGAACGCATTAATCAACAAATTCAACAAAAAGTTTAACTTAGTGAACGAGGTTAAACTTTGGTCGCGGGAGGACATTCCGAGACTTAAAACGGACGTAGAGACAGTGTAAGACTACTGTTAAAGTAGCAACAGTAGATGAAGCGTCAACTCCATTCAGCGACCATCCTAAAAAGGTGGCGTGGTGAGGAATCCCCGTCCGTTTACGGCGGGGAGGATGTCAAGTTCCTTGGTTTTTGGTCTGCACGTTTGTTTCCTCTGGCTCCGCAATAGTCAACAGTCTAACTGGGATAGTGAGCATTGCTCGGTGGGTGGCAAATATATTGATAAAACCCCCCACCCAGTCAATAACCTCGCATACTTCAGCAATTATCGCCTTTACTGCGTCTAAATCTTCTGCCTGAGACGCATGATAGTGCGCCCTGATTAGTGGTTTAATATCATCAATATTTTGCCATTCAGATTTAGGTTTGAGCGGAATATTAATATAATAACTATAGGCTTGACGATGCGCTCTCCTAACATTTTCAGGGTTTTGATTCAACAAGTGATCGCCTTTTTCTTGGACTAGCGGATGCAGTTGATAGGATTCATGTTGGTAATCATAATATAGCAATTGCCGACGCTTGAGAGCCAAGATAATATTTTCTTTGAGTTCATATTTACTCACTTCTGGCATTTGAGCAACAATTGCCGCAAAAGATAAGGGATATTCTGAAGTTTGATAGACAGAAATTCGGCTCAGACAAGTTTGCTCTATTTCACTAAGACGTGCTATCATTTCATCAATTAACTTTTCGATATCTCGAATTAATAACCAGTCTCTATCCTGCAAAAATTTCCCTACATTTCCTTGAAATTCAGCATAATCTCGAATCAAGGTGGCTACCAATTGCAAAGCTCTAGGATGTCCTTGATAGCGGGCTAATAATTCGGCTAATTCTTCTTCATTCCCTGTTAGATTAAAAGATTGCAATAAGGTAATTGCTGCATCTTGATTGAGTCCATTTAGCTGGATTTCACGGGTAAGAGTTGGCGTTAATTCCGCTAAACTTTCACGACTGGTGAATAGGATTTTGCTTTGATGTTCTGTTTCTAATAGTTGTTTGAATAACCAAGCATATTCGGCACAATTGTCGGCGAAATAACCAGCAGTTTTTGCCTCTCCTACTTTCAAAAGTGTGTCAGCGCGATCGAAAACGAGTAAGCAAGGTTTTTCTCTAAGGATTTTGAGCAGATTTTCAGTTTTTTTGCCACAGTCATTTTCAGCAGTAATGTCGCCGTTGGAGAGGGTAAATAGTAGGGAGTCAATTATCCAATCAAAGGGGGGTGCTTTGCCTGTTGCCGATTCTAATGATTGCCAAACGACGGCGGTAAAACAGGTATTTTCTGTATGTAATTGGCGAATTAGTTGGCTAATGAGGGAGGTTTTTCCGATACCTGGTAAGCCGACAATTGAGATGGCTGTAATATCTGAGTTAATAATAGTAGCTTTTAAGATATCAAGTTCTTTTATGCGATTTACCCAATTTCTCACGGGGGGTAAATTTTCAGGGAGGGGGAAGTTTTTATCTGTTTCAGAGTCTAGGGGGATATCTGCGATCGCGGCGGCTAAAAGTGGTTCTGTTTTCTTGATATCATTGCGATCAATAATGTCTTCCCAGTTATTAACTCCTACTGCTTTACAAATATCAATAAATGTTTCGCGTCGAATTTGCTTGTGTGTCCAAAACCTTTTTAATGTTGCTTTTGAAGTTAGGGCGGCTTGACACCAGAGTTCATCTGTTTTGTTCCAGCCGGGGTTACGTCTGGCTAGATTAATGATTTTTAGCCCTTCTTCAGATGCCCTGAGTAAACCTGCCATTGTTAGTCCTTTAGCACAATTGCGATCAAGTTTAATTATAGCTCAGGTTGGAGAGCCGAAAGATGAGCCAAATGATCTAAATGAGTCAAAAGAGCCTTTTATATTGAGCCAAATGGTGAGCCGTTGAGCACTTGTAATATAGTTGAGCATTTGTAATATATAAGATAGGTGCAAATCTAAGCCAAGTGAGTTTTTACATCTGCCGTTTTGTTTGAGGTTAAATATGCGTGTTATTAAAACTACTGTGTTATCGGTAATCTTGATGGCGACTTCATCATTGGGATTAATCGCAATAGCCCAAAACCGTTGGCCTGAAGGTGTTAAACGTGGTCGGTGTCCTGTAGGGCAAACCTGTTCATATCCAACAGATGGAGATCCCCGTGGCAGTAGATATTGTGCTCCAAGTAATCAAGAAGCAATAGGAGGTTTCTATGTAGATTTAGACACTCCTGACTCAAGCGCTGTGATTACATGGTTTTTAGACAATGGTCAGTTTGGTTCTAAAAATATCGTCTCTAGCCAAAATGGGCAAAACTGGGTCAGCTTTGGGAACCCAGGAGTGCAATGTTTTAATTTCACTTTTCAACCAATGCCTAACAATGGTACAAGAGTAGACTTTAAGTTTAACTTTGATGCTAACAGAAGATAGGGATTATCGGATTTCTCTCTGCATATAAGCGCGATCACCTTTCCCCAAAAAGCGCGATCGCCCTTTATTCATCCATTTTATTCCATCCGATGGAGAGTTAAGGAGCCAAGGTGCGTAGATGCTACCCTTTTAAGAGGATTAAAGTTTATGATTAAAGAAGGTGCAAAAGTGAAAAACTTTAAAGAACTTTTATATATAGTGCTACGTGATATCAGCGATGAATTTTCTAAGGTCGCTTGGAATGAGGAAAATGAAAAGCATAAACTGGTTAATCGATTTCTAAAAAAATGGTTTACTGATTATAAGAATATCCGTTATGGTGGAAAAGCATATTTCTTTTTATTTAGGAAAAACCTAAAAGTTACTAACATACAATTTTCTGAATTACTAGCTTTACTTCAGACTTATAACGAGGATGAATTTAAGGGATATAATGTTAAAAAATTAATTTTTATGTCTTTTGCGGAGTTGAAAGATAAAATAAGTGACAGCCTTGATACATTATGGAATTTTGATTCTGCAAATAGATGCGAGAAAATCATCGAAATTTATTCTGATATCCTATACAGGGTAGTTGTTGTTGATAGCTTTTTTGGCTCTTGTGCAGTCTTCATACCCCCTCATCTAAAAATTAATTTAGAAAAGATATGTGGTGATTCTGGATATATACATTCTTGTGGCAGAAATGTATTTACTAGAAAAATCGGTAAAACAACAAAAGAAGAGTTTTTCTGTTCTCTTAAAGATTATTTAGGATATAAAGAAACACCAAACTCAAATGATGAAGAAAAGATTTTTTTTACAGCTTATTCGCATGAATACCACACTACTTATGACCGTCATAAAGAGGCAGTCCTTCGTAATGGATTAGATGATGTTAAAGTTTATGAAGATAAGCTATGGATGGGGAAAGATCGCTTAGTATCTGTTATTAGACAAATGGAAAAGGAATTTAGACATCAATTGCGAATTCCAGCACCAGGGGACTACAAACAAGCGCACAAAGACTTACTAGAGAAGGAGTCAAGTAAGATTGATAGAAATCAAACTATTTGGCTAATTGTAGATCATTCTATTGATAGTAGAGACTATAAAAATCCAGGACAAGAGCGATATTATATCTGCTATGCACAGGAATTTGTTAATGAAAATCCTTTTCATATTTTTGATGAGGACAAACCAGCTTGGATTGCTGATATTACAATGCCTCATACGTTAACAGGTGCAATGATCAACATCACCCGACCTTGGTGGGATACCAGTAAAAAGGTTAGTATAGCAGATCCTTTTGGAGGGACAGCTACAACTTGGTTTGAAGCACTCAAGTTTTCAGATAAAGAGGTAGAATGTGTGTGTAGCGATGTCGGGGAAGTCCAGAACAACAAGGATAATCAGGATGATTCGGCAAAAGATATACATTTTCTTATGGCAAAAGACAACCTAAAAATTTTTAGTTCATCTTGTGAAAATCTTAATAAGTTAGGGATTAAACTAAATTTACTGGTTAAGGTATTAACCATATTTGATACAAAAATAGATTCAGAGGATATAGTTAATTATTTAAACGGGAAAGAACAGGGAAAAGAATCATCTGTTCAGATAGATTGGGAAAAATTTATTAAGGATATAGAAAAAGAGAATGAAGAGAATGAGAAGTTAAAAAAGGATAATAAAAAGCCAGTCTGGTATAGCAATTACCCCAAAGATGATAATGAAATTCGTCAGACTGTTTGTGAGATTTTAACAGCTTGGCGAGAGGCTTTTAATCTTGGTTATTTTGAACTCATCCCCGAACGAGAACATGAGAAGTATGGAAGTAGATGCCAATGGACACAGGATATAGTTAATGATTTGTACAAGCCCAAAAACAACATATTTAATGAAGATAAAGAGGCTATATTTTTATATAGAATACTATTCTATATAACATTGAGAACGGTAATTCGTCACACGGTTATTTTGGAAAAAAGAACAGGAGAGCTACTGCTCAAGCCTGAAACGCGGTTAATGAGTCAAGAAAAACGAAAAGAGTGGAGAAATACTTACACCAAAGAATTAATAAGTTTGATATCCAGACTGCGTGAATTACATAAACTCAGAAGTCGAGAAGAGTTTAACCATAATAACGATCAGAAGCAACCTGTTTTGACATTTTTAGATACCTATTCTTATGGTTGTTCGATTGGTTATAAATTTTTAGAAGAAAAGTTTAAAGATAATACCTCTCAAATTAAAAAGAGAGATGTGCGAGATATCGAAGAAGATTCATACAACCTTATTGTGACAGATCCTCCTTATGGACTTAACATAAAAGAGAAAATACAAGATTTAGCCAAGCTGTATCAAGATGCTTTTAAAGCTATAATCAATGCCTTGAAAGATGATGGACAATTAGTTTTGGGACTTCCTGATCGTTCTCATACAGGACGACAATTACCATTTTTTACACAAAAAGACTCCGTTAGAACACAGATTATTGCAATAGCGGAGAACGAAGGATTTGAGGTTATTAATATTTTATCAGAAGTTCCTGAGCCTAAAGAGATATTTCAAGCTCCTTATTACTGGGAATCAGAACGAGCCTTGCGACGTGCGATTCTGCATTTTAGATTTCGGAGGAAGAATAAAAAAGTAGGTAGTGATAATATGTAGTGAAACTTGGACTGCTGATCGTTTGTACGAGATCGGCCTTAAAATTGGAATAGACTAACAATATCTAATGTGTTACAATTGAGTAAAACTCTACCCCAGGGAGTTTTACCTGATTTTATAATAGCTGAAAGATATGTTTTGGATTCTGAAAAACTTAATCAGCACAGATCCACAAGGATGCCTCAGTTTAAACCTCGAACCCAAGTCAACAGAGTATCGCGTTCTGGTCAACGAAGCCGGACAAATTTTATTAGACCCAATAACCAATATACCCGATCGCGAACAGTGGTTGTGGCAAAACCCCCAAGCATTAGCGTCAGTCAAGTGCGGCCTCGCCCAAGCAGCTAAAGGTGAAGTACAGGATTTGGGTGACTTTTCTGAGTATGCTGATTTGGAGATTGAAGATTGATGAATTTTCGGATAGAATTTTCTTCATCAGCTAGAGATAGCTTAATTAATCTTCAAGAACTCGATGCCAAAAAATACAATAAAGTGCTGAAAACACTTGGATTGATGGCAACTAATTTACGCCATCCCAGCTTGAAAACTCATAAATACGACACATTATCAGGCCCTAATCAAGAAGAAATATTTGAGGCTTACGTCGAAAACAAAACCCCAGCAGCGTTTCGAGTTTTTTGGTATTATGGCCCGGACAAAGGAGTAATCACAGTTATTGCCATCACGCCTCATCCCTAAAGTGCGATCGCTATCCCTTGACCACCCGATCTACAGGGCTAAACTTCAAATTTTTGTTAAGTTTTGTAAAAAAATGAGAGAATATTTGATAGCATACTTAACAAACTTTAATCTTTAGACTCATATTCATGACTTTATTAATTGTTGGTGGGACTGGCACGTTGGGGAGACAGGTGGTGCGTCGCGCCATTGATGAGGGTTATACCGTGCGCTGTTTAGCACGCAGTTACCGCAAAGCCGCATTTTTAAAAGAATGGGGAGCCGAACTCGTTCCTGGGGATTTATGTGACCCTGAAACCTTAAAATCTGCCCTAGAAGGAGTAACGGCCGTCATCGACGCAGCCACGGCCCGTCCTACGGATTCCCTCGGGATTAAACAAATAGACTGGAAAGGGAAAGTTTCTCTAATTCAAGCCGCCAAGGAAGCCGGAGTGGAAAGGTTTATCTTTTTTTCCTTTTTAGATGCCGAGAAATATCCTCAAGTCCCATTATTAGAAATCAAGCGCTGTACCGAACTATTTTTAGCCGAATCCGGTTTAAATTATACCATTTTAAAGCCCTGTGGATTTTTCCAGGGGTTAATCAGTCAATATGCGATTCCAATTTTAGATAAACAAGCGGTTTTAGTTCCGGGGTTAAGTTCTGCCGTTGCCTATATGGACACCATCGATGTCGCTAAATTTGCGGTTAAAGCCCTATCCGTTGCTGAAACTGAGAATAGAAGTTTTCCGATCGTCGGTTCCAAAGCCTGGACAGCCGAGGAAATTATTCGTTTGTGTGAACGGCTTTCAGGTAAAGAAGCTAAAATTACCCGCACCCCCACCCAAGTCCTACGTCTATTCCGTCAGATCACGCGCTGGTTTCAGTGGAGTTGGAATGTCTCCGACCGTCTAGCCTTTGCTGAAGTATTAGCCAACGGTCAATCCCTGCAAGCCTCAATGGACGAAACCTATCAAGTTTTTGGCATCGACCCCAAGGAAATCAGCACCTTAGAAACCTATATGCAGGAATACTTTAGTCGAATTATGAAAAAACTCAAAGAACTCGAATATGAACAGGAAAAACTGAAAAAACGCAAAAAAAGAAGCAATCCCTTCAAGCCCCTCTAACTGAATGCAATCGCCCAAAGACAGAGTATGCTTTAACTATAGCTAAATTTTTGTGTCTGCTCAGAATTGGGATGGAAATTCCAGTTCTGAGATAGACCCTGACTCTGTTTAAACTCAATTTTAAGAAGACGTCGCGTGCCAAAAGTAGGGATTATTTATAATGACTCCAAACCCACCGCTTGTCGTGCTGCTAACGAGATCAAAGATAAGCTGACGGGGCAAGGATTCAAGGTTTGCACTGCACCCGGAACCGGGGGGATATTAGGCTATTCCATGGGGCCAAATCCTTTACATCGGATTCCTATAGATCAACTTGCCCCTCCTGATTTTGATCGGGAGATGATGTTTACTATTGTTCTGGGTGGAGATGGTACGGTTCTCTCAGCCTCTCGTCAACTGGCGCCTCACGGTATTCCTCTCTTGGCAGTGAATACGGGTCACATGGGGTTTTTAACCGAAACCTATCTCAATCAACTGCCTGCGGTCTTGGAACAAGTGATCGACGGCAACTATATTGTGGAAAACCGTACCATGATTGCGGTGGAGGTGTGTCAGTCAGAGGAAGTGCTATGGGAAGCGCTATGTCTGAATGAAATGGTGTTACACCGGGAACCCATGACCTGTATGTGTCATTTTGAAATTAAAATCGGCCGTCATGCCCCAGTAGATATTGCCGCCGATGGGGTGATTATTTCCACTCCCACGGGTTCAACGGCCTATTCCTTATCGGCTGGGGGGGCGGTGGTGACTCCTGGGGTGGAAGTGTTGCAGTTACTCCCCATCTGTCCCCATTCCTTGGCTTCTCGGGCTTTGATTTATGGGGAAACCGAACCTGTGATCATTTATCCGGCGAGTCCGAATCAGTTGGTGATGGTGGTGGATGGAAATGGCGGTTGTTATGTCCTTCCAGACTATCAAGTGAGGGTTCAGCGATCGCCCTACCACGCCAAATTTATTCGGCTTCAACCCCCGGAATTTTTTCAAGTTCTCCGAGAAAAATTGGGCTGGGGACTGCCGCATATTGCCAAACCAACTTCTGTGGAATTGCCGTAGTTAGGGGGAGCACCGGGAGGCAGGGGAGGCAGGGGAGGCAGGGGGAGCAGGGGGAGCAGGGGGAGTAGTGCGTGCTAACACACTAATAGCTCAATAGTTAAGGAAAAGTGTTAAAACTGTTTTAAGTTTTTTGATCAAAATAAATAAATAAATGAATAAGTTGGGGTTAGATCAGCATCCTTCGATCTTAGTTATTGAGCCAGATGAACTGTTAGCTCAACAGATTAGCCTAGATTTAGAAGAAGCGGGTTATTATCCGATTATGGTGAATAATGGAGTAGCCGGATTACATCAAGCAACGGAATTACAACCGGCATTAATAGTCATTGACCGACTATTGGCAGGAGAGTCAGGACTATCGGTTTGTAGTCATTTACGGGATTTAGGCAGCCACATACCTGTGTTAATTTTAATGGCAAAAGATGCGATCGAAGACCGCATTGCTTGTTTAGAGTCGGGGGCCGATGACTATTGTTTAAAACCCTATCGAACGGAAACTTTTTTGGAACGGATTAATCTGTATTTACAACCCGCAACTAGCAATAACGAACAACTACGCTTTGGGGAATTAGTTTTAGATTTAGCAACCCGTCGGGCACTCCGTAATAGCAGAACCATTGATCTAACGATGAAAGAGTATGAGTTACTTAAATATTTAATGGAACATCCGCGAGAAGTATTGACCCGAGAACAAATTTTAGAGAATGTCTGGGGTTACGACTTTCTAGGAGAGTCTAACGTGATCGAGGTTTATATTCGTTATTTACGACTCAAAATCGAAGACGAAGGGGAAAAACGCCTCATTCAAACGGTGAGAGGGGTGGGATATGTTCTCAGAGATGGGTAATGGGTAATGGGTAATGGGTTTTAAGAATTGGGTAATGGGTAATCTGTGTTAAGCTGCGTAATCCTCTTAAATCCGTGATCAAAGTTGTCTAAGATGCTGTATAATTTTTTGTCGCTGGTGATACAAGTTTTCTAAAAACGTTGAACCTTGAACTGTTAGTTGGATTTGGGGCAGGTTTGCTCTGGGCTTCTATCCCAAAAGCTTTAGTTTCCATGGGCTTAGGGATGGTCGGTGTGTTATTGGTTAGCTGTTCACCCTTAATGTCATCGGTTTCAACAGCACAACCTCTGAGCTTAGGAACTGCGGTTTCTCAGTCTCCTATCATAACCCAAGAGCATGGGGGTCAAATGTTACCGATTACGGCAAAGGCTAAAATTGGCGGTGAACTTATTCAGCTTGAAGTCGCTCAGACTCCCCAACAGCAAGCATTAGGCCTAATGTATAGAACCGATCTCGCGGATGATCGGGGAATGCTATTTCCCTTTGCTCAACCTCGGGTTGTGGGGTTTTGGATGAAAAACTGCAAAATTCCCCTAGATATGATTTTTCTGCGGGGTGATGTGGTGAAAGCCATTCAGGTTAATGCTCTCCCCTGTGAACAGGAACCCTGTCCTACCTATGGCCCTGATGTTCCGGTGGATCGGGTGATCGAATTACGGGGCGGACGATCTCAGGAATTGGGGCTGAAAGTGGGCGATCGCATCCCGATCAGCTTTCTGAATTCTCAGCCCTGAGCTTTAAGTTTAAAAAACTTTACAAAAGTTCATGTAATTTGCTAAAACTTTAATGATAGGGTCTACACAATAACAAATAAATTTGTTAATCTGTTTGTTCGGTGAACCGTTCAGCGTACCAGTCGTTAACCCTATACAGTTGATTTATTCTTCTTAGGTGTGAGGAGAGGCAAGCGGGCTAAAAAAATGGCTCCACGACAATCATTCGTTGTTAAGGCTGATTTTGAGTCAAGTTCCCGCGTCTTGAACAAGCTAGGGTTAAATAACCGTGAAACTGTGACTCTACATCTTAGAGTTCCGCTACTTCTCTCTCTTGACAAGCAAACTGTTCTGTCGAGCGACGATTAATTTTGATGGCTTCATCTGTTTTAGGGGTTACTTATTCTTTCAGAAAGTGAACCTGTGACAGAAAATTGTGTGGCTACCACTCCATTGTGCGGAATGTTCATCGCAGCTAATGTAGATGCGTGAGAAGAAAACTGGGTAAATAGTTTAGTAATACTTAAGTTTTTCTCCAGCCCAATCAATAGCTACGGATCAAGATTCTGAAGTTTCAAACCTCAGACTTGATCGGTATATCAATCTATAAAAAAAGGCAATTTGCCGCTTTTATCAAAATTTTTTTTGTTAACCCTTTAATCCTTATTAAATTAGGAGGTGAATGTTAGAATGACACCCAGTAATTACTCTCGGTTTATTCATTTTTTGGAGAATGAATTATCCCTATCTGCGGACTCAATTGCCATGGCAGAGCGAGCCAATCATCCCACGGACGCTCAACATAAATATCAAGATCCCAGTCCCGTATCCATGACCCTGTGGCAATATGGTTTAGTCACTTTAGAACAGTTAGATAAAATTTTTGACTGGTTAGAAACGGCTTAAAATTTAGATTTTTAGTCAAAAAAACCGTAGGGGTAATTCATGAATTACCCCTACATATAGGGTTAAATCCCCAAATTTGCGTGTATTCCTGTTAGGAGTTACGCCTGTAAAAAAAAGGTGAGCATTGCCCACCCTACGCAAGATTAAATTAAGATTCTGCTAATACCCGAGCCGCCGCAGCCACTCCCGCACCCGGAGTAAATCCTTGATAACCGAGTTCCTGTAATGCGGCTTCTAAAGATGCGATCGCCGTTAAAATATCGCGATCGCTCACAAATCCTAAATGCCCAATACGGAAAATTTTACCCTTGAGATGATCCTGTCCTCCGGCTAAAACAATATCGAATTTCTTCTTCACAATAGCCCGAATATCTTCAGCATCTAAACCATCGGGAGGAACAACGGCCGTAATTGCAGGACTCGCACATTCATCGGCGGCAAATAAGGATAATCCCAGGGCTTTTACCGCTTCCCGAGTCACTTTAGTTAACCGTTGATGACGGGCAAAAATATTTTCTAGCCCTTCTTTTTTCATCATTTGTAAGGTGACTTGTAAGGCAAAAAACAAGTTCACCGGAGGAGTAAAGGGATTTGTATTTTTCTTTGCCGATTTGCTATACAGTCCCAAATCTAAATAATAGCGCGGGAGGTTAGCGGTTTTGTAGGCTTCCCAGGCCTTATCACTCACCGCCACAAATCCCAAACCCGGGGGAATCATATAGCCTTTTTGGGAACCCGAAGCCACCACATCAATCCCCCATTCATCGATGGGAAGATTAAACGCCCCTAAACTCGTGACCGCATCCGCAATCATTAACGCTCCATGGGCTTTAACATGGTGATTAATCGCTTTTAAATCGTTAATGACCCCGGTAGAGGTTTCGCTGTGGGTGATAATTACAGCCTTGATTTCTTTATTCGTATCCGCTTCTAATTTAGCTCGGAAGGCTTCGGGGTCGAGGGGTTGTCCCCAGTCGGCGGTGACGGTATCAACTTCTAAGCCATAGGCGGTGGCGACTTCTACCCAACGTTCTCCGAATTTACCATTAGAACCACATAATACCTTTTCCCCCCGACTGAGGAAATTAATAATTCCGGCTTCCATCGCCCCCGTGCCACTGACGGTTAAAATCAGGACATCATTTTGGGTTTGGTGTAACCATTTCAGGTTTTCCGTCACCTCGGCCATGATTTTGAAAAAATCGCCACTGCGGTGTCCGATGGGGTGTTTGGACAGCGCCAGTAAAGCCTGTTCAGGAACCGGAGTGGGCCCTGGAATCATCAACATTAATTTATCGTCCATAGTCTGTTTCTATTAATAAGGGTTTGGTGTTCCGCATCAGTCACAGAAGGAATATTTTCCCTCAAAATTGTGACTTAATTCTCAATTCTTATTTCAACCCTTTATGCGATCCATTAATCCCTTTTGGATTAACTTATTGAATTAACATAAGCGGGAATAGGAATCGGTTCTACCGTTTTCCGATCATATCACTTAACGGCAATCAGTTGATTTAAGGCAACACCCGGATCGGGTTGCCTGATTAAAGATTCCCCAATTAAAACGGCTTTTGACCCGGCTTCGGCGACTAAACGGATATCTTCACGGGTATAGAGTCCCGATTCACTCACGACTAAAATATCACGGGATTGTAGTTGGGATTGGCGGCTTTGCAACAGTTGGCAAGTGGTTTGTAAATCAACGGAAAAATCCTGTAAATCTCGGTTATTAATCCCAATTAAGTTAACACCATCGAGGGTTAATACCCGATCTAATTCTTCCAGGGTATGGACTTCTATTAAAGCGGTCATGCCTAAAACTTTGGCAATTTTTAGGAAATATTGCAGGTCTTGGTCGGAGAGAATTGCCGCAATTAATAAAACCGCATCGGCTCCATAATATCGAGCGAGATAAATTTGATAGGGATAAATTACAAAGTCTTTACAAAGTAGGGGTAAATCAACGACAGCCCGAATTTGGGAGAGGTTTTCAAAACTACCTTGAAAGAATTTTTTATCAGTTAGAACTGATAGGCAAGTGGCGCCTCCTTGTTGATAGGATTGAGCGATCGCCACGGGGTCAAAATCTTCTCGAATTACTCCTTTACTGGGGGAGGCTTTTTTAACTTCTGCAATTACCGCAGGTTGGGTTTGACTGGATTTTAATGCCTCAAAAAAGTTACGGGGGGCAGAAATAGTATTGACTTTTTGTTTTAATTGTTCTAGGGGTAAACGTTCCCGAAGATCGGTAATTTCTTTTTCTTTATACCAAACAATTTCCTCTAAAATATTCTGGGGCTCCGCACCCGGGATAGCAACTTGATAACGTAAACATAAGACTTCAACGGCGGGATTAGGTTGGCGACGACGAATTTGTACCATAGAATTTAGGAATACTGAAGATTTAACAGTAGGTTGTCAGGATTAACATTTTAAGGGATATTGAGCTTTATTTCAAACTTTTTTCTAGGATCGGGTAAAATATCATCAGATACATTAGAGTAAACCATTATTGTCAAGTTGATTTAAAATATTATTAGTAATTAATCTAGCAGTGTGAGGACAATTCCAATAACTATTATGGGCATCACCAGAACTCACAGCCATTGCTAAGTCATTTTGACCAAAATTTCTAGCTATTTTTTCAACCCAGTTAGCATCCTCTAATAAATACTCATCTTCAAATTTTAGATAACTATTTTCAGCCAGATGTAAATTCGCTTTTAAGGGATAAGCCATTAAGTCGGAACCATGAATTAAATTAAGCCATCTTAAAGACTGTTCAGAAGAATATAAATGAGCAAATTGATTGACTTTTTCAGAACGTACATCTAACATCATATTAAGCAATAAAATGGGCGAGCCCATGATCGTAATACTGCTCAAATTAACCTGATGTTTAAGTTTTACATCTGTCTGATTTTGCAATTCTTGAATCATATCTCGAATCGATAAAGCGGGGTCTTTCGCTGAAAATCGATCTGAAAATAAAATATCCCATAGAATTACAGTTCCTAACGAATGGGCAACAATATGAAGTTCAGAATTATTAGGGTTTTCCTCGATAAAATCATAGAGTTGGTCAGCGATGGTTTTGCGAATTTTTCGACCCTTATCAGGATTCATATAGGTAAAGAAATCCCCCATAAATTGAGAAAAGAAACCTTCTCTAAACGATCGATATTTCAAAAACTCTTCACTATCACTTTTAGAATATTTCTTTTTAGCGTGTGCTAAATCGTCATCAATTCCATTCCATATTTTTCCCATATCTGTTAAAGCAGAACCCCAAAAACTAGCGTAAAAATGAGGATTCTTTTCTTCCCGGTGACTAAATTCTGTTTTGATACGTTGTTGTAAATTTGATGAGTAGCAAGCATCTCTCGTGGCGACACCATGAATAAAAAATACAAGCATAATCAAGAATAGGTAAAGTGTTTTAGGGTTGAGTTAGTATTTAATTATAGTATAGCAATTATAAATGATTAAACC
>DATNRE010000795.1:0-4676 GCA_036703685.1 Candidatus Obscuribacterales bacterium | reverse complement strand
GCCTTACTAAAAGCAATTCGTTGGCGTCATCCTTTATTTTGGGCGGGTTATAGTTTAGCGTGTATTTTAGGACTCTATACCCATGTTTTATTCGGGTTAACAATTATAGGTCATGGGGCTTATATTTTGTTATTGAGTATGGAGTCTTCACGATCTTTAAAAAAAAGAAAAGCTTTTCCTTTTTCTGTCTTATTATTGGAATTTTTAGGGGCTGTTGCGATCGCAATTTTAGCTTTTAGTCCTTGGTTAATTATTTTAATCAATAATTTACAACGGGCGATGGATGTTACTAATTGGTCAAGCAATTCCATCAGTTTACTCAATTTAAGCAAGTTTTGGATTTTGAGTTTTACCGCTTTATTTGTTGATATCAACTTCGATTTCAACAGTATTCAGATGTACTTACTCAGACTTCCTTTTGTGATATTAATTCTGTTGGCATTATTTCAAGTTAGCCAACAAACGAATCGACAAACGCGCCTATTTATTTGGACATCTATTTTAGTTCCTTTTTTAATGTTAGCCTTGCCTGATGTACTTTTAGGCGGAGGACGTTCCGGGGTAACACGCTTTTTAATTTGCTGTTTTCCCGCGATTCAATTAGCTGTCGCCTATCTATTTTCTACCCATATTAAAAGTAATAAAAATTCCTTAATTGATGGAGAAATAGTTTGGCGATCGCTCCTAGCTATTGTTTTTACATTTAGCCTAATTTCTATTAGTATGAGTGCCAACTCTCAAAGCTGGTGGCATCAAATTCCCAGTTTTGAAAATCCTCAAATTGTCCAAGAATTAAATAAAAATAAATCCGCCACTGTCATAGTTGATCACGGGAGTTATTATACAAATTTAGGGAATATTATTTCTCTGAGTTATGAATTAAACCCTGATATTAAACTACTAATGGTTAATTCCGAACCTAATCTATTATTACTCCCCCTAGGGCCAAAGGTTTTTGTTCTTAACCCCTCTGAGGAATTACGCCAAACCATTAAAAACCAAAACTATCAATTAGAAATAGTTGATCAACAAGCACGACTCTGGAAACTCAAGTAACAAAATCTTGCAATTCTTATCGAAACTGCTATGGGGTTAATCCCCTGAACTAATATAGAGATATCGGGTTCAATAGGTTAGAGTTATGGTTGTAGTGCATCACTCCCAGGAAAACACAATTCAACGGTTTCGAGAACTGCAAACTCAACTTCGCCAACGCTTTCAAAGTTTAAGCGATCAGGAATTAGAGGATCAAGATGTCGTTGTAATTCCGTCATTGAGTTTAGATAGCCACCAATTAGAAAAAATTCCAGGTTCCCATCAGTATGAAGAACGATTACTCTTTTCTTTAATTCGATTACGCAATCCTAGAATGCGGTTAATTTATGTGTCTTCCCAACCCATTCACCCCACCGTAATTGATTATTATTTACACCTAATGCCCGGAATTCCTATTAGTCATATTCGGGATCGTTTATTGTTATTTTCAACCTATGATACTTCTCCCAAACCCTTAACCCAAAAAATTTTAGAACGTCCCCGTTTAATTTCTCGAATTCATCAAGTTTTAAGACCGAATCAATCCTACATGATTTGTTTTAATTCTACCCCCCTAGAACGGGAATTATCTGTACAATTAGATATCCCATTATTTGGGGTTGATCCTGACTTAAATTATTGGGGAACTAAAAGTGGCAGTCGGCAAATATTTGCGGAAGCAGGTATTCCCCATCCCGACGGTAGTGGTTTAGTTTTTAATACTGAAGATTTAACCAAAGTAACCTTAGAGTTATGGAGTCGTCAACCGAACTTAAACCGAATTGTGGTTAAACTAAATCAGGGATTTTCTGGTGAAGGAAATGCCCTATTAGATTTAAGACCTCTGCAAGATTTAAACCTTGATCAAAGAGAGAAAATTCTAAAAAATTACTGGAATAAATTAAGTTTTCAAGCCCCGAATGAAACCTGGGAAACTTTTCGCGATCGCATTTCTCAATTAGGGGCAATTGTCGAGGTTTTTATTGAAGGAGAAATCAAAGAATCTCCTAGTGTTCAGTGTGAAATTACTCCCAATGGCAAGACTCAAATTATTTCCACCCATGACCAAATTTTAGGGGGCCCCGATGGTCAAATTTTCCAAGGTTGTCGATTTCCGGCCCAAGCCGCCTATCGATTAAAATTGCAAGAAATGGGAGAAAAAATTGGTCAGAATTTAGCAAATAAAGGGGCATTAGAACGGTTTGGTGTAGATTTTATTGCGGTCTACAAACCAGATAGTTTAGATTGGGATTTACAGGCAATAGAAATTAACCTGCGTCGAGGGGGCACCACCCATCCATTTATGACTTTAAAGTTATTAACTAATGGATATTATGATTTACAAACCGGGTTATTTTATAGTAGAAAATCTCAACCTAAATTTTATATAGCTTCGGATAATTTGCAACATAAAAAGTATCAGGGTTTATTACCTAATGATTTAATGGATATTATTGTTAATTATCAATTGCATTTTGATAGTAGTACGGAAACGGGAACGGTTTTTCACTTAATGGGGTGTTTATCTCGTTATGGAAAGTTAGGATTAACTTGTATTGGTGATTCTCCTGAACAGGCGCAAGACATTTATAATCGTGTGGTGGATGTTCTCAATCAAGAAACGGAAATTCAACCCTTTAAGAGTTGGGAAAACTATTGTTTATCCACAGCTATCCCTCCAGTTTTTTGATGCTTAATTGTTGTAAGCGATCGCCTATTATTAAGTTACGACCTAAAGAATGCAATCTCAACGCTAATTTCTCACCAAAAAGCCCTGTTTTTCCCGTGATTAATACCTTTTTCCGAACTTTAAATCGTGTATAATAAAACTAAATTAGATTATAAAAGGATAATTCTATGATCGTCAACTTAATTCAAGCGTCATCTCCATCTATTGCCAAATTGACTTATCCTGTGTTAATTCAACAACAAAATCAGGAATATATAGTAACAGTATTAGGTTTAGATTGTAAAGCTAAGGGTGCAAGTCGAGAAGCAGCACTAGAACAATTATTAGAACAAGTTAATGCTATTCTGAAACAAGGTGAAATTGTGCAACTAGAAATTCCTCTACCCAAACCCGAACATCCTTGGATGAAGTTTGCAGGAATGTTTAAAGATGATCCCTATTTTGACGAGATGCTCAAAGATATTGAAGATTATCGTCGTGAAAGAGATGCTGAAACGGAAGAATATTATCGTCAACTTGATGGAGAGGAGTAGAAAAAGTGAGTTTTTGGATATTAGATACTGATCATATTTCCTTATTTCAACGACAACATCCTGTTGTAACACAACGAGTGATGACAGTTAATCCTGAAGAAGTTGCAGTTACTATTGTTACAGTAGAAGAACAGTTTTATGGACGTTTAAACCAAATTAAAAAAGCAAAATCTGCTGATCAGCTTCTATTTGGTTACGCAAGATTAGAAGAAACTTTAAAGTATTATCAAACTATTAATGTGATAAATTTTGATCAAAAATCTTATCATTGTTATTTTGAGTTATTGCGTCAAAAAATTCGGATTGGTACGCAAGATTTACGCATTGCTGCTCTTGTCATGGCAAATAATGGAATTTTAGTAACACGCAATCGACAAGATTTTGAACGAGTTCCTGGGTTAAGATTTGAAGATTGGAGTATTGAAAATATTGGTGTTTAAAGGCTGCTATACACCTCGAAGGCGACTTAGTGAAGAATAACTGGGAATTTACAGAAGTATGGATCGATCCAAATCTTTCACCGCCTTATCTGCTTTTGTTACTAGGTGATGCTGATGGGAATTGTCGAATCTACGATCCGGCTGAGGGTTATAAAGTTGTATTTTCTAGTAAGAGTTATGATGAGGCACAGTATTGGCTTTTAGAGGATGAGTATGAACCCATAGAAGGGCGGCTAAGAATGTCGGAGTTAGTTTGAATAGTTTATGTTAAAAGGGCTGTTCGCGCTTTTTCAGAAAGGAGGCGCGATCACGATTCCATAAAGACTTTTTTTGATTATATAATTTTTAAGTTAACATTCGAGCGTGAGCTATTTCTCTATCACCGATAAGTCGGACTTGTGAATTAAAAAGGGAGATAATAGCTACTGTCTTTCCCGTCAAGGTGACAAATTCTACCTCGTATCCTACACCACCTTGATGTACTAAAACTACAGTGCCAATATCACCTTTATTTAAGTTTTGTTCGGGGATATCAGTTGTTAAAACAACGCTGTCAAGTTCTTGAATCATTTTCTTTTTTAATCTGGTGGATAGGCACTTATTAGCCTGGGAATTTCGCCTCCGGTTTCAATGCCTACGCGGTTGTTCACATTGATTTTCTATAGCTTACTGAGTGCTAACTTTAACAGTTTCCCGTTCGTGACTTACTACAATGAATTGCTGAGGAGTTAGGACAACATTTTCGTATTCAAAGCCTCCCACTAGCCGGGAATTAGGAATGGCGAGATCGACTGCGTAACCTTCTGGATTTTCATAGCATTCTACTACTGTTCCTACTGTATCTTTGAGAATGATGCGATCGGAAAAATCTCCGGGGATATCCGTTAATATTTGAATTTTATCGTAGAGTTTTGCTTTCATTGTTTTTTTCCTGTTATTGGTCTACTTCTAGCCAGTTTGTGATTAGTTTTGGTATAT
>DATNRE010000794.1:0-2964 GCA_036703685.1 Candidatus Obscuribacterales bacterium | reverse complement strand
CACAAGGAGGAGTCATTAGTCCTCTACTTGCAAACATCGCACTAGATGGAATGATTAGGCTAATTGATGAACGTTTTCCAAAGAAAACAAATGTCAATAACAGAAAAAACTACGCCAGAGTCATTAGATATGCCGATGATTTCGTGGTCATCAGTCCACAACTAGAAATCATTCAACAGTGCCAAATTGTCATCGAAGAATGGTTAAAACCAATAGGGTTAGAACTGAAACCAGCAAAAACCCGAATATGCCACACACTTAGAGAAATCGAAGTTAAGGGAGAAAAGGTAACACCAGGATTCGACTTTCTAGGTTGGAATTTCCGACAATATCCTGTTGGAAAACATCATTGTGGTACAACGGGTGGAAGCTCCAGAAGATTAGGTTTCAAAACCTTAATAAAACCTAGTAAGAAGGCAATTAAAGCTCACGCGGACAAGGTAAAGGAAGTGATTAAAAACCACAAAACTGCACCCCAATACGCATTAATCAAACGCCTAAATCTGATAATTAGAGGATGGTGTAACTACCATTCCAAAGTCGTTTCCAAGGAAACGTTTTCCTCTATGGATAACATATTATGGCAAAGATTAAGAGCATGGACAGTCAGCAGATGCGGTAAAGCAAGTTATGGGAAACTGAAACATTATTTCAGGAAAAACGGGAATAAAACATGGAGTTTTGAAACCAAAGATGGTTTTAAAATAACAACCCATGCAGAAACACCTATCACCCGCCATGTAACCATAAGACCTGAAGCATCACCTTATGACGGAAACTGGACATATTGGAGTACAAGAAAAGGAACATCTTTTGATGTACCAAATAAAGTAGCATTTCTGCTCAAAAAACAGAAAGGCAAGTGTACCTTCTGTGGGCAATATTTCACCCCAGAAGATATTGCAGAAATCGACCATATCATCCCTACGTCTTTAGGCGGAAAGAATGACTATAAAAACCTGCAACTACTACACCGCCATTGTCACGATATTAAAACGGCAACAGATGGGTCTTATGACTCAAAAGAAACCGGATGCTCTGATGATAACAGTCAACTAGACTAGGAGCCGTGTGCGGTGAAAGTCGCAAGCACGGTTCTGTATGGGAGTCGGGGATTGTAAAGCCCCCCTCGACCCCTAATAAGAAATACAAAGAGTTTAAGGAGCAAAATACAATGTTTATCAATTTTGCCTGGAGAAAACCCTGTTCTCATCCCCACCTGGAAAAACCCACCGTAGAAACGCCGATTCTGACCCAGACCCAAAGCAAAAGCCTTGCCAAAAAAGGACAATTAGTGGCTCTTTGGGTGAAAGATGAAAACTCCCGGCTTTCTTGTCAATGGGTCAGTGAGTAGTTCCATCTTCCAAAAAAACACAAACCTTAAATAACTTATGGGATTTTATATCATAAACCGATCGGGATCAATCTCTCCTGATCGGTTTTAAAATTTTTAAAGCTTGATGTCTTTTAAACTATTGCGGGGATTAAACGTGCGACTGGCACGAATTTTTTCATAATATTCCCGTTCACTGGAACTCATTTCTTTGGGTGGCACCACAATAATTTTAACTAATTGATCCGTGCGACCGCCCCCTTTTGGTTTTGGCCATCCTTTGCCCCGTAATCGTAGCGACTGTCCCGAACGAATTCCGGGGGGAATATTCATTGTTACCATCCCATCAGGCGTCGGAACTTCAATTGATGTACCTAAAACCATTTCATCGGGAGTAACCGGGACTTCACAAACTAGATTATCCCCATCAAATTGAAAAAAGCTATGGGGTTGAATTTCCACTTTCAGGTACAAATCCCCCCGTTGTTGACTGTAGGGATCGAGTTGACCTTGGCCTCGAACCCGAATCCGACTGCCCGGTTTGACTCCCGCCGGAATCGTCACCTCCCCGGTGGAATAGCGTTTCTGCACCCCATGAAATGCTTCAGCCAGAGTTAGGGTAATAATTGCTTCCGTATCCGCAACCGACCCAGGATTGCGAGGGTTAAATCCCGAGGCAAAATCATTACCGTAGGGACTGCCCCCAAATCCCGAAGGGTTTCCCGTTTGAGTCCGATAGGAATAACTACGACTGCTACTACCACCGGGTCTAGCTCCTGTACCTGTGGCGGCACGACCTAAAAGACTATTAATAAAATCATCAAAACTGTTAAATTGACCAAAATCAAATCCACTAACGTCTTGACCCGCACCCGCACCACTGGGCCAACCCGCGGCCCCGGCTTGATTCCAATATTGACCAAATTGATCATATTTGCGGCGTTTATCGGCGTCGGATAACACCTCGTAGGCTTCGTTGACGTCTTTAAAACTCGCCTCAGCTTGTTTATTCCCCGGATTCATGTCCGGGTGATATTTGCGGGCTAGTTTCCGATAGGCTTTTTTGATATCATCGGCCGTCGCGGTTTTATTTAGTCCCAAAGTTGTGTAGTAGTCTTTATAGTCAGTCGCAGGCATTTTTCCCCTCTCCTCAATACAGTGATCCCCAGGCTACTCGTTGTTGGATAGTATGCTCCCTAACCTATAGGGTATCAAAGTTATTAACAGGATTACGTTCGGTTGTTGCTGATTTCGCGATCGCAATTTCCGAACCAGGGAAGCAGGGGAGGCAGGGCAGGGCTGTTTCATGTTTGAAAATTATAGCCTACTTTTGGGTCATAATTCTCAAACATGATAGCTATTTTCCGAATAATTAATATTTCATATAATTGATATATTAATATTAATTATATGAAATATCATCTAATCAACATAAATATTCTTATTCCCTACGGAGTAAGACTTACATTCCCAATTTTTGTCTATTTTTCCTAAATTACTTGCTCTATTTTTTCATTTTTAACTTTCGGATTAAGAGATAGCCACTAATTTCTCCCAATGATTTCCTAACCACCTTCTTCCGTCTGTTATTGACAAAAATCCTAAACCTCGGAAAATATTCAATCCTAGGG
>DATNRE010000793.1:0-5149 GCA_036703685.1 Candidatus Obscuribacterales bacterium | reverse complement strand
GGTTTCTGAACGAGAAATCTTGATTTCATCCGCAAAATCACGGCCAGAAACCCGGTTTCTTTGGTCTTGTGCGTAAGTCCTGGCATTAATATTTGCCCCCTAAATCCCCCAAAACTGGGGGACTTTAAGAGGTTTTCCTGTTAAAGCGATCTCGTTTGAGTTAAGAGCGCAATCGCTAACTCATTAGTACGCTACATATAACGTAACTGTGTAAGTCCTGATTTTGTTAATCAACTTTATGTAGGGTGAGCTATGCCCACCCTAATCTTATATTAACCTACAAATTAATGCCCAATTCCAACATATTGGAAACCAGCGGCTTCTAATTGTTTGCGGTCTAAGAAATTGCGACCATCAATCATAAAAGCTGAGTGCATTTTTTTCGCCATTTTTGCATAGTCAAGGGTTTGGAATTGCGCCCAGTCGGTAATTAAAACTAAGGCATCACAACCATCGGCTAACAATTCAGGATCGGTTTCAACAATCACTCCGGTTAACCCATGACGCATCCCACTTTGGGAAATAATTGGATCATAGGCTTTAACTTTTGCCCCCAAACGGTTCAATTCTTGGATAATATCTAAAGCTGGAGCATCGCGTAAATCGTCCGTATCAGCTTTAAAAGTTAACCCCAATAATCCCACAGTTTTGCCTTTGAGAATTTTCAGAACTTGCTGTAATTTGTCAATGGCAATAGTGCGCTGACGATTATTAACTTCCACCGCCGCTTTTAACAATTGGGCTTCATAATTATAGTCATCGGCCGTATGAATTAAAGCTGAAACATCTTTCGGGAAACAGGAACCGCCCCAACCAATTCCGGCTTGTAAAAACTTATTGCCAATTCGAGAATCTAAGCCAATTCCTTGAGCCACTTGTGTCACATCCGCACCGACGCGATCGCAAATATTAGCAATTTCGTTAATAAAGCTAATTTTAGTAGCTAAGAACGAATTAGCCGCATATTTAATCATCTCCGCCGAACTCAGATCCGTTAATACAATGGGAACTGGAGGTAAGGACTGATCATCAGAATATTTCCTCGACACCAAAGGTGCATACAATTCCTGCATCACAGAAAGTGCTTTTTTGCTATTGCTTCCTAACACAATCCGATCGGGATTAAAGGTGTCATAAACCGCCGAACCTTCCCGTAAAAATTCCGGGTTACTGACCACATCAAATTCGACTTCAACGGGTGTTCCCGCCAACCCTTTTTCTTTTTGTCGCTCGGAAACCCCATCTAAAACAATCATTCGCACCCAGTCCCCGGAACCAATGGGTACAGTAGATTTATTCACAACTACTTTATAACCTTTAGTCAGGTTAGAACCAATCCCTCGGGCAACGGCTTCGACATAACGGGTATCACTTTCTCCGGTGGGTAATGGTGGGGTTCCCACGGCAATAAATAACACTTCACCATGTTCCACACCCGCCGCTAAATCCGAAGAAAAATCCAGACGCCCGGACTCCATACAGGACTTCATTAATTCCGGTAATCCAGGTTCATAAATCGGAGATTGTCCCGACTTCATTAATTTGACTTTTTCTTCGTTATTATCAATACAAATCACATCATGTCCGATTTGTGCCAGACACACTCCGGTGACTAAACCCACATATCCCGTCCCAATCACACAAACACGCATAAATCTATCCTCAATTTTTTGACCCAAACATTAACAATCTTATTAACGCGGAACAAGTGACCGTTAACCTAGATTTGATTCCTTTCAACTGCCGTAGATGCGTTCCCGAAAATCTTTCACTGTCAATTCTAATCCTTGATCGAGTGGGATTGTCGGTTCCCAATTTAGATAGGTTTTAGCACGAGTAATATCAGGTTGTCGCTGTTTAGGATCATCCTCCGGTAGAGGTTTAAATTGAATTTCCACATCCGGGTTAACCAGATTCTGAATTTTTTGGGCTAATTCCAAAATGGTATACTCCCCCGGATTCCCGATATTAATAGGGCCAGTCTGATCGCTATTCATCAAACGGATGAATCCCTCCACCAAGTCTGACACATAACAGAAACTCCGGGTTTGCGAACCATCGCCATAAATGGTTAAAGGAATCCCGCGCAGGGCTTGGACAATAAAGTTACTAACCACACGGCCATCATTTTCCAACATTCTAGGGCCATAGGTATTAAAAATCCGTACCACCCGAATGTCTACCCCGTTTTGACGATGGTAGTCAAAAGCTAAGGTTTCCGCCACCCGCTTTCCTTCGTCGTAACAGGATCGAATTCCAATACAATTAACGTTTCCTCGATAGTCTTCTGTTTGGGGGTGGACATCAGGATCGCCGTAGACTTCAGAGGTGGAAGCGAGGAAAAACCGGGCTTTGATCCGTTTGGCTAACCCCAACATATTCATGGTTCCTAATACGTTGGTTTTGATGGTTTTAACCGGGTTGTATTGGTAGTGAACCGGAGAGGCGGGACAGGCTAAATGATAGATTTGATCGGCTTCTAACCGAATGGGTTCAGTAATATCATGACGGATCAATTCAAAATAGGGATTACCGATCCATTTCAAGATATTTTGTTTTCTGCCAGTAAAAAAGTTATCCAAACAAATTACTTCATGGCCTTGTTCCATTAAGCGATCAATCAGGTGTGAACCCAAAAAACCTGCGCCACCTGTAACTAAAATTCTCATGCTTACACTCCATGCGCGAAATTGTAGAGAGTTTAACTTGGATGGACAACAATCAATTGTAGATCAGCTGAATTTACTATCAGTTAATTAAATAATTAAAGTTAAGACTTGGTTTTGGACACACCCCAGCTATACCCTACAACATTGATATGTTGCCGTCCGTTCCAACATCTATCCTACTCGATTTTAGGTTTTTAGTGACTATTTAACTCGCAAGTTGCAAATATCAGACAACATCCTGCGCTCAGTGTCAGTCGTTTATAGATTCAATTGAGTTCTAATCGTTTCAATTCGTTGGCGATTAACACCCAAATCCGATTCCCCTAAACGAGAGGCAGAACGCACTTGAATCAAACTATTTTCTTGATCCAAATAAAATTCTACATCATCAACAAATCCCATCAAATCCGATGTAAATTCGGCGTAAATATAATTAGGTTCCTCCGTAATAATTTTGGCATTTTTAGTATTTTTAAGTAGTGTTTCAAGCTGTTCAAAAGCTATTTCGGGAGCATCTTGATAGGTGAAAGGTTCAATTTGATGTTGGGCATCTAGGCTTTGACTAGAAACACAATTGGGAGAAGTGGGGCAGGGGGCAAATTGTCCTTGGTTAATTCCGAGGTTGGTGGGTCGATTTCCTGAAAATGAAAATACACTAGCTATGATCGGAGATAGGGAAGTATTAACAGCAAAAGCTGAAGGCACTAACCCGAATAAACTGCTAACAAATATAATCGCCGTTAACAGCATAGAAAAACCGGAAAGTTGACCGATAGATAAGACTGATTTTTTCATGGGAAATATTAAGAACTTCATCTATTTTAAACTTAATTTAACCGATTAAATCCTTTCGATGGATTCAAACATGGGGCAGTAACCATCGGAAGTGACTTTGAAGCCATAAAGAGCCGAGGATTGATTCCAACAGCGTTGTCCGCGATAGTATTGGCAGTTTCCACAACAATCAAGATCCCGGGGAATGGGGCGATCGCTCCCTTGACTCAGGAACTCCCGTTGGGAAATCCCCCGCAATACTAATTCTTCCCCTTGCCATCGGGCATCCACTAATCCCGTATCGGCAAAACCTAACCAGCGCGGATCGGTGCTTAATCCTGGGGGCAGGGTAATATGAATTTGAGTTTCAAACTCGGCAATCTCCCCCTCATACTCAATTTCAGCCAGGGGCGGCTGGATAAATGTTTCCCCAATGGGCAACTCAACGAGGGTTCCGGGGTTGGGGGTATGGAGTTGATAGCGGTTTCTGAGTTCTTCTAAATTGGTCAGATCCCCTAAATAGGGGGGAGATCCGTGAATAAAAATAATATGTTGTGGTCGCAGGTTATGAATTAGTTGGGTTGTCCCAGGGCCGTCACAATGTTCTGAGATAAAATAGGTTTCAACCTTGGGAATACAGGGACTAAAGCCCGTTTCTTCCGATTCGGGAGTCAGAATAATATCCAGGTTTTGGCCGGGTTTTTGGGGTAAAAATAACATCCAAGGCAGGATGGAATCGGCCCAATAGGAATTCCAGTCGGCAGATTCGTCGGTGAAAACAATACAGGGCGTTTGACCGAGTTGGGAGCGATGTTCCGGGGTAAGTCGTCGAACTCTGGGGCGAATGCGGTCATCCCAAAATAGGGGCTGATGTTGGGCAAAATTCTGAACACTGGCGGGGAAATGGGGCAGGAGTTGCAGGTAAATATCGCATCCGGTGGCTATACTGGCATCGACCCAAATATCAAGATCTCGCCCGGTAAAATAATGGTGACTGCGAAGCAACATCAACAATTCCTGTCCTAGCCCTAAAGTCGGTGTCGGCAGGAGTAGGCAATATTGGGCTTCTATTGCCCGATATAAGCGTTCTGCGAGTTGGTTTTCCAGTTGACGACGATGGGGATGGCGTCCGGTTCCATAACTGCCTTCTAGGATTAAAACATCGGGTTTGAGTCCGCGCAACTCCCCCAGGGGTAAGCCTTCGACCAGGCGAGAATTAGAGAGAAAAAAATCTCCGGTGTAAATCAGTTTATAGTTGCGTTCGGGCGTTACATAATTGATTAAAATTACCGCCGCCCCGGGTAAATGACCCGCCGGAAATAAGGTAACGGTGAGTCCGGGTTTGAGGAGGATGGGAGAATCCCAGGGTAAGGGTTGACACAGGGGAATCTGGGGATCGGGTTCCCAGTCTGGCCAATTGAGCGGTAATAGTTGGGTTGTGACTTGACTCCCATAGATGGGAATTTCAGGAAATGCCTGATGGAAGGCGAGTAAACCTTGAGCATGATCCGCATGGGCATGGGAACAGAGAACCAAGTCGGCCAAGGGTTGATCTGAGGATGCTAATAGGGGTGAAATGTCCTGAATACCACAATCAAGTAGAATGCGATGAGATCCCATCCGCATTAACAGACAGACACCTTCCCCTGCATGGCCGACGCTATAGGCTAAACATTCCGGGTCAATCACAGGAGTTTATCAACAGG